>JAUVBS010000450.1 GCA_030591105.1 bacterium
AAGACATCGTGTTCGTCAACTACGGCGAGAACGTCTACGACATCGCCTTGACTGCCGCGCCGAGCGGCATTTTGTACGGTCACCTCTACGATAGCGAAACCGAGGAGCCGTTGCAGGGCACGGTGCGGGTGTACCGTCCCGACACCGGCGAGCTGTACGTCGAGGCGCTCTGCAACGTGGACGGCTACTACGAGACCTCGCCGCTACCTTACTTCACCTACGACGTCCAGGCCCGCGCCTACCACCACGTGCCGGTGATGGTCGCGCTGACCATCGAGGAACCGAACGTGGAGAAGGACTGGCTCCTCGACCCGACCATGGGCGATCTGCTCTTGATCGACGACGGAGCGAAGAGCGGTGATCGTCCGGCCAAATTCGGTGGTAAGGACGGTACTGAACTACTTGCCGACGGCTACTTCGCCGGTGACACGAAGAGCGCCGCAACCATCGCAGCCGACCTCGAAGAGCTGGGCTACTTCGTGACCACGTACGACATCGACGCGGTCGATCCTGGCTCGTTCTGGGACTACGACGTAGTGATCCTCGCCTGTGGAAACAACCTATCGACCCTCGGCAACGCCGCGGTCAAGAACGCCCTGGTCAGCTATGCCCAGGACGGCGGTCATATTCTGCTCGAGGGTGGTGAAGTCGGCTACAGCCATTACGGCGATACCAGCTTTGCCACCTGGGTGATGCACAGCAACGACTGGAACGGTGACTCCGTCGGCAACATCCAGATCCCCACCGGGCAGGACCACTACATTGTCAACCACCCGAACGTGATCACCGGCCAGATCGCGATCACCTACAGCGGTTATGGCGACAGCGACGCCATGGCGCCGTTGCCCGACGCCGAAGCGGTCGCTGTCTGGACCAGCAATCCCAGCGATGCGAGCGTGATCGCCTACGACACGAACCCGTCGCCGGTCGGTGGTCAGATCGCGTTCTTCTGCTTCAACTACGACGCGGCCGGTGCCGCGCGGATCGACCTGCTCGAGAACACGATACTGTGGCTGCTGACACCCGAGTTCGGCAGTGCCACCGTCTCCGGTACGGTCACCCTGCAGGGTGAGTCGAACCATGCCGGAATCACGGTCACCGCGATTCCCAACGGTCCGACCGTGATCACTGGTACCGACGGCAGTTATACCCTCGAGGGGCTGTTCGCCGGTCCGTATCAGATCCGCGCCACCAAGGAGAACTGGTCCATCGGCACGGCGTTCGTCGAGCTGGAGGAGGACGAGTACCTGACCGGTGTGGACATCGAGCTCACCCCGGTAACGATCAGCGAGTTCTGCAGCCAGCCCAACGCACCGATATACGATAACCAGACCACGACCGACGTGATCACCGTCGGCACGGACGCGCTGGTCACGTCGGTCGAAGTGTTCGTGGACATCACACACACCTGGATCGGCGACCTGGTTATCACGCTCTCGGCGCCTTGCGGTCTCGATGTGGTCCTGCACGACCGTACCGGCAGCTCCAGTGACGATATCTACGGTTGGTACCCGTCCGAACTGACGCCCGCCGAGAGCCTGGACATCCTGGCCGGCTTCAACATGCAGGGCGACTGGATACTGACCATTCGAGACATGGCCAGCGGCGATGTCGGTACGCTCAACGAGTGGTGCCTGCGCATTGTCCACGGCACCGGTGGCACGACCGGCGTGGGCGAGATGCCGACGGTGTTCGCGCTGCACGACAACTACCCGAACCCGTTCAACCCGCGGACGAACATCCAGTTCGACCTGCCGCGCACGTCGCACGTCACGCTCGCCGTGTACGACCTGGCCGGCCGCCGGGTACGGACACTGGTGGACGAGGTCCGACCGGCCGCGACGCACACCGTGGTGTGGGACGGCAGTGACGACGCCGGCCGGCGCGTGGCCAGCGGCGTCTACTACTACCGACTGGTCAGCGACGAGTTCACCGACACGCACAAGATGCTGTTGGTGAAGTAGATCGCAGTGCGACCAGGCAGGTACGGCCCCGTCTATTAGAGGCGGGGCCGTACAATATGTTATAATAGATATGAGATCGACCGGGCTCCGCGGCTATCCGGGGCACCGGAGCCCATAGACAGTCTAAAGGGAAGGCAACGACCATGGATCGGTTCAATTCGCGTTTGGCTGGCATCGCTGCACTCGTGCTGCTGGTAACGGTTTGCGGTGGCGGTGCGGCATCGGCTGCGGTACCTGTCGATGACAACGGTTTGCCACTGTGGATAGAGCGGGAGTGGTCCGACTTCCCGGTCAGCCTCGAACTGGCGGACCACGCGGCGCTCGAAGCGCTGCTCCAGACGGTGCCCATCGCCACGTTCAACCGCGAGCAGGTCACCATCGTCTTCGACACACCGAAGACCTTCCACCTGGTACTCGAGCCGCGCGT
>JAUVBS010000375.1 GCA_030591105.1 bacterium
CCCTTCTTGGATCGCCTGGGGGATCAACACGGTCTTCTCGGGGTCGCGGATGTACTCGCGGATCGAACTGGTGGTGATCATGATCTCCGCAGCCGGGAAGCGCCTTTCGCCGGTGGCGTCGGCCACCAGTCGCTGCGATATCACCGCCTGCAATGTCGATGCGAGCAGGTAACGGATCTCCTGGTGCTGATGCGGCGGGAAGAACGATATGATGCGACTGACCGTCTGGGTCGCATCGATGGTATGCATGGTACTGAGCACCATGTGCCCGGTGTCCGCCGCCGTCAACGCGATCTTCATCGAGTCGACGTCGCGGATCTCACCGATGAGGATAACGTCGGGGTCCTGCCTCAGAATATGCTTGAGGGCTTCCCCATAACTGCCTGTGTCGCAACCTACTTCGCGTTGACTGATAATGCTCTTGTTGTCCTTGTGCAAGAACTCGATGGGATCTTCGATGGTGATCACATGGCTCGAGCGTTCGGAGTTGATGATATCGACCACCGACGCGAGCGTGGTCGATTTGCCGCTACCAACTGCGCCCGTGACCAGGATCAGACCGCGTGGTTTGAGGGCGAGTTCCCGGATGATCGGTGGCATACCGAGGGTCTCAAGGTCCTTGATCTCCACCGGCACGTGCCTGAAAACCATGGCGATCGAGCCGCGTTGCACATAGAAGTTCGCACGGAACCTCGCCACCCCCGGTACGCCGAAGGCGAAATCGATCTCGCGGGTCGTTTCGAACACCTCACGCTGCGCCGGTGTGAGGATCTGCTGGGCAATACCGACCATGTCCCGCACCGACGGGGCAGCATGATCGAGATACACCAGAGAACCGTTGATGCGCAGGATGGGCGGTGAAGCAACCTTCAGATGGAGGTCGCTGGCCCCCCGCTCGATCATCTCCTTGAGGACTTTCTTGACATCCATGGTTCAGCATCCGCTCCTGTGATCGCGACCGGAATTGGCAGGCGAGATGGATACGCTACTCACTTATTTTCGACTTATGCCGCCGAACCTTGAGCCGGATTGCGCGGCGGCCCGCTACACGAGGTAGCGGGCCGCGGCAACTGTTAGCAGTAGGAAGGGTTTCGGAGACGAGTCCTAGGGTCCTGGCCCGAGATATGACACTAGCTCGGCTCGACCAGATACAGAATCGCCTCGGCCTCGATCGGTTGACCGTTCTCGACCAGGATCTCCTTGACGATACCGCCGAACTCGGCCTCGATCTCGTTCATCACCTTCATCGCCTCGATGATGCACAAGGTCTGACCGTTCTGGATCCGGTCGCCCACGTTGACGAACACGTCGGCACCGGGCGCCGCGGCGCGGTAGAAGGTGCCGACGATGGGCGAGCGAATTTCCTTCCACTTGGCACGCTCGGCCTCGACGACTGCGTCGGTGGCCGCGGGCACGGCGGCAGGTACCGCTCCCGGAGCTAACGTTGCGGCGGGCGGCGCAAAACCGACCGGCGAACTGTCTACCGTCTGACTCTTCTGAATACGGATCGTGGTGTCGCCGTGGATAATCTCCAGCTCCGCGATCCCGCTGTCTTCCACCAGCTTGACCAGCTCGCGAACCTTCTTGATCTCCATGTCGCCCTTCTTCCTTGATTCGGTCACCGTCAGACCCGCCCGAGATACTTGCCGTTACGAGTATCGACCTTCAGGATTTCGCCCTCCTCGATGAAGAGGGGCACCTGGACCACCAGTCCCGTCTCCATGGTAGCAGGCTTCGTGCCGCCCTGAGCGGTGTCACCGCGTAGGCCCGGGTCGGTCTGGCTCACTGCCAACTCCACCGTAAACGGCGGCTCGACCGTCAGTGGCTTATCGTCCAGCAACAGTACCTGGCACAGATCGCTCTCCTTGATGTAGAGCGGCAGGTCGCCGAGAGTGTCTTTCGGCAGCTGAATCTGGTCGTAAGTCTCGGTGTTCATGAACGTGTAGAACTCGCCGTCACGGAAGAGGAACTGGTAATTACGTCTCTCCAGGCGGATTTCCTCCACCTTCTCACCGGCGCGGAAAGTCACTTCGATCACCTTGCCACTGGTGACGCCTTTCAACTTGGTGCGTACGAACGCAGGTCCCTTGCCCGGTTTGACGTGCTGGAACTCGACTATCGTCCACAGATCGTTCCGGTGCCGCATGGCGAAGCCAGTACGGAAATCGCTGGTGTCAGCCAAGGTTCTCCTCGCTCGCTCTTGGTGCCGCATCGAGTGGGCCACGCAAACAGTCTCGCCCGATGTATTCACTCCTAATCCGGATAATTGATAACATCCAGGCCTCTGCTTGGCAACGGCAGGTTGCACCGACCAGTAGGCAGTCGTAGGCAGGAGTGGGCACTGGCTACGCAGCTCTGCAGGTATCGTCGGGGCAGCAGCGCTGTAAGTCTCAGGGACGAGACCGTCCGAGTAGAGCGAGTAGACCGGCGAGTGCCAGTCGGTAGCCCTCCACGCCGAATCCCTGCAGTGAGGCGGCGACGACGTCGGTCAGCAGGTTGGTCCCGCGGAACGGCTCGCGCGCGGCGGGATTGCTGATGTGCAACTCGACCACCGGGATTGCCACAGCCTGTACCGCATCGCGGATCGCGACGGAGGTATGCGTATAGGCGCCGGCGTTCAATACCAGGCCGTCGGCCGCGTCCCCGGCGGTGTGGATCAAGCTAATCAGCTCCCCCTCACCGTCGGTCTGCTGATACTCGACTTTACAGCCGAGGTCGGCTCCCCAATCGCGGCAGAGGCCGCCCAGCTGCGCCGAGGTGGTATCGCCGTAGATCTCGGGTTCCCGCTGGCCGAGCCGACCCAGGTTTGGTCCGTTCAGCACGGTGATCCGCGGCGGCATCAATCTTCCTCTTGCTGCTGTTTGATCCGCCGGAGCCATTCGGCAAACTGCTTACGCTCGAGGGCG
>JAUVBS010000515.1 GCA_030591105.1 bacterium
CCCATCGCCTCAGACACCGTCTGGTCAGCCGACACGGTCAGCGTCGTCGGCGACATCGAGATCTACAACGATGTAACATTGACGGTCACCGCTGGAACCCGAGTCGAATTCACCGGCCATTATACGGTAGCCGTCAGGGGCCAACTACTCGCTCCAGGCACACCCACCGCGCCGATCTACTTCACGAGCGCCGATCCGAGCGAGTTCGCCATCGACCACAGCTTGACCGGCGCCTGGAACGGCATCCGCTTCGACGGTACCGCCGCGACCAACGACGAGTCGCTGCTCGAGTACTGCGTCATCGAGTACGCCAAGAGCGTGCGCGATACGGCGCTGGTCGGGCCGCTCTCGCTGGAGAACTACTCGGGCTTGCGCGTGGTCAATTGCGTCATCCGCCACAACGTGGCCGACTACGGCGCCGCACTCTTTTGCATCCACGCCGCCGCACCGCAACTGATCGGCTGTCTGATCACCGACAACTACGCGCTACGTGGGGGTGCGGCACTCTACTGCCTCGATTCCTATCCGCGGCTGACGAGCTGCACCATCGTCGCCAATCACGACATCAACCCCGAGCCGATGGACGCGGCCGCCGCCGTGCTGTCGTTCATCTCGAAACCCCAGACCACCGGCTGCATCTTCTGGGACAACGAGACGAACTTCTTCATGGGCGGCCAGTTCGTCGAAGCCAAGCCGTTCTACACCACCTGGTCCGACATCGCCGGCGGCTTCGCCGGCACGGGTAACTTCGACCAGGACCCGCAGTTCACCGCCTCTGGCGAGCACCCGTTCAGCCTCGAACCGTACTCGCCTTGCGTCGACACCGGGCCACCCGATACCAGCGCACTGCCGCTGCCGCCATTCGATCTGGCGGGCGGCCCACGGATCGTCAGCGGCTTGATCGACGTCGGCGCTTACGAGAGCAATCCGGCCACCGCGGCACCGCCCGCTGTACCGTCGATGGTCCTGCTCGAACCCAACTTCCCCAATCCCTTCAATCCCACCACGACGATCCGCCTGACCCTCACCGCGCCGGCCCACGTGCACCTGGCCGTCTTCGACCTGAGCGGACGCTTGATCACCACGCTACACGACGCGGTCCTGCCGCCCGGCGCGCACACCGTATCGTGGCACGGCCGCGATGCGCGGGGCGAACCGCAACCGTCGGGCATCTACTTCTGCCGGCTGCAGACCGACAGCGGTAGGACCGGCCAGATCAAGATGTTGCTGGTTAAATAGTGGGGCCGGGCGGTTCGGGCAGTTGACTCAGGTCTGTTTACCTTTCTTCCTCGATACTGTAGAGTTGGCGTCGTCCGTGGAACCAGTACGCTGACCGTCGCTTCTCTTCACTCCGGAAGGCCTGCCGTGATTGGCCAGACCGTCTCCCACTTCCGGGTCACTGCCGAGCTCGGCTCCGGCGGTATGGGCATCGTCTACCAGGCTGAGGATCTCAAACTCAAACGAACTGTCGCGCTGAAGTTTCTTCCTCCAGAAATGACGCGCGATGAAGAAGCCAAAGTACGCTTTATCCAGGAAGCCAGAGCGGCGTCTTTTCTGGATCACCCCAATATCTGTAACATTTATGAGATTGGTGAAGCGCACGATGGTCAGCTGTTCATCGCGATGGCATGTTATGAAGGTGAGACGTTAAAAGAGCGAATTGCCCGTGGTCCATTGAAATTAGAAGAAGCCATCGACATAGCCGAACAGGTTGCAAAGGGCTTGGTAAAAGCTCAC
>JAUVBS010000250.1 GCA_030591105.1 bacterium
CGGTGAGATAACCGGCATCCATGATGGCGATGGCGCGGCCGGTCGCCGGATCGCAGTACATCAACGTGCCCAGAGTCGTCGGCAGATCATGCTGGGCCGGATTGTCCGGATAGACGGTGACCACCTTCAGGCCCAAGGCATCCATGTTGCCGCCGATGTACGCCGGCATGCCCAGGAAGAGCCCCTTGTGTTCGGGAATCCGGATGACCGCTCGCTGCGGCATGAGGGCGTTGCCCCGGGCAAGCTCGCCAAACGCTGCTTCTACCGCCTCGAGACAGTCTTCCATGGTCAGGACGGATGCAACGTCGTCGCGCGAAAGTAACAGCGTCATCGTGGCTCCTTTTCGGTTGCTAGCGGGGCGATATCCCTACGGGATTCTAGGTCAGGTTCACAACGGCCTCGACGGCGACGAGCGCACCCTTAGGCAGCGCGGAGACCTCCACGACACCCCTCGCCGGTAGCCAGTCGGCGAAGAATTCCGCGTAGACCTCGTTGACGGCGCCGAACTGCGCGACGTCGATCAAGTACACCGTGACCTTCACGGTGTCGCTCGACGAAGCACCGGCGGCCTCCACGATGGCTTGTATATTTTGCAGGCAACGCCGCACCTGCTGCGGCGCCGTCGTTCCCACCATTTCACCGGTCGCCGGATCCAACCCGATTTGCATCGAGGTGAACAGCAGACCGCCGGCAACAACACCCTGTGAGTAGGGCCCGATCGCCGCAGGAGCCGCATCGGTCTGGATCGTGTGCAATGTCACGATAGCCTCCTTGGCAACCTGGTTCACTCCAGCGGGGACGGGCTGCTGACCGATCGCTTGCGGCATTTCCGTGGGCGCGGACGCCTGATTCTGTCGAGCTCGTCTACGATACACGACCAAGACCGCGCGGCCAAGGCAATACGGTCTGGCAGCTCTTCCAGATGATGAAAGTCTGACAGCGGCGGTAATGTCGTCGGAAACCGGGTCTCGATCAGCGTGGTCCGAGCCTTGCTTGATCGATCGTTCTCGCGTCGCACATTGTCCTGCGACCCCGCACTGCTAAAGTGTTAAGCCCAAGTTGTCAAAACAGTTCTGACGCTGTAGCCACGGGGTCCATCCCAGGAGGCAGACGATGAAAACATCGCATATTCCCGTATACACGACTATAATTCTCGCGTTTTGCACGTTCCTGGCTGTCGCTGGCTGCAGCGACGACCAGCCCGTTCTCCCCGGCGTGGAGCCCGAGGTCATCAACAACACCGACACTTTCGAATTCCAGGTCTCATCCGTGGTGAATTATACCGGGGTCTGGCGATACGACTGGACGACGACCGGAACGATCGTCGATGTCGATCAATCGTGCGCCATAACGGGCGGGACCGTCACCCTCAGGATACTCGACAGCGACGGGACCGAGGTCTATTCCCGAGATCTGACCGAGGGCGGTAGCTACACCACCGAAGCCGGGGTGACCGGTCAGTGGAGACTCGAAGTCGCGCTGGTCGAAGGCAGCGGAACGCTCAATTTCCGCACCGAGAAGAACCAATAGCGGTTCGGGCTACACCGAACCTGCGGTGAGTTCGCTCAGCGTCTCGAACCGGTAGCCGGCCTGCAGCAGTTCGTCGGTGATGATATCGACCGCCGCGATGGTCTGGCTGCGATCACAACCGATGCGCCAGCCCCCGTCGTGCAGGATGATGATCGCACCCGGTTCGAGGCGCCGCCGAATGCGGCGTAAGATCGTGGTGGTGCCGGGTCGGCGGGAATCCTGAGGATGGATACTACCGATCACCGGCTCGTAACCGAGTTCGCGGGCCGTCTCGAGCACCTTGTCGTTTATCCAGCCCATGGGCGGCCGCATGAATCGGGGACGGCGACCGGTGACGGCGGCGACCAGATTCCCGCACACGTTGATCTCGCGGCGAATAATCGCCGCGGGTAATGCGGACAGCGGTACGTGGTGGTCGCAGTGGTTGCCGATCTCGTGACCCGCCGCTGCGGTCCGCGCCAGAAGGTCGCGGAAACGACGCACCCGCCGCCCCACCACGAAGAACGTCGCTCGGATCTCTTTGGCCGCCAGCGTGTCCAGCAACTCCGGCGTATTATGCGGATTGGGTCCGTCGTCGAAAGTAAGGGCTAGTCTTTTTTCCGAGGTCTGCACACCACAGAGGAGGCGCTTGCCCAGGTACTCCCGTACCGAAGCGATGTCCAGCAGACTCGGGCTCATGACTCTGATTCCTCCCCGCGCTGACTCTCTTCCGTCAAGGCGCGCGAGTACTGCGCCAGAGCCATATCCAGTTCGCGGATCAAACGCCGCCGTTGTAGACGCAGCTCCTGTACACGGTATCCCTGCAGTAGCTCCAGGTATGCAAAACGCAACATCCGCCGTCGTGTCTTCATGCGCCGCGCGTACTCGCGGGCAAACAGTCCGGCGGCGGGAAGGGTGACCAGCGCCGCGGCAGCCCCCCAGACGCCGAATCGTCGGGCGATCACCGTCAGCAGCAGCGCATACCACAACAGGAAAGCGCCGGCACCGATTCCGAGCTGATACCCATGAACCTTGGTCAGGTCGGGTGCGAAGCGTTTGGCAAGCCGGTAAGTCAACTTGTACGGCAGCAGGTTCCCGACCATGCCGTACAGGGCCAAAGGCAGACCGGCCACACCCATCGCCACAAAGCGCCACACCTCTGCACGGACGGTCGGACCCTGTTCGAGTCGGAGTAATTCGTCCTTCAGACGCAATTTGTGCCGTTTGTCCTGGTACAACTTCATCATCCGAGTTAACTGCCAGATGACCTCCGGGCTCCGCTCGTAGAAGTATTCCAGAGCGCGGGCGATCTCCCGGGTCACCGTCTGATCGCGCTGGAAACGCGAACGGCCGGGAATGGTAAGATCGTCCCGGTCGAGCAGCTCCTTCTTGTAGACCTTCTCGATGTCCTGTACCAGCCCGACGTATTCGGAACGCTCGACGTTGACCACTTCGCGGCGCAGAGCCTCTTGCAGCAACACGGTCAGCTCGTTGACCGCCGCGACTGGATCTTCCTGGTAGGCGCGGCGGTATTCGGCCACGACGATCGGCTTGCCGAAACGCAGCAACACCCGGCTGCGGAAACGTCTCTGGCTCTCGAAATTCAATCCCACCGGTATGATCACCACGCCCAGCTGCCAGTCGCCTTCGTCTTCGGCGCTCAAGACGATGCGGGCTGTGCCGGTCTTGAGCTTCTGGACGCGGAGTTCCTCGGCGCTGGTTCCCTCGGGAAAGATGCCGATGGCGCCGCCGGCGGCCAACACCTCGTGGCAGGCCGTAAACATGGTGACGTTCTTGTCCGCCGCCCCGTCCACGTTCCGCGGTCGGTAGACGGGAATCACGCCGCTGCTGCGTAGAAACCACGCCCGCCAGCGGTCACGGAACAGACCGCTGTGCGCCACGAAGTGCAACATCCGCCCGGCGCCCAGGCCGAGAATCAGAGCATCGGTGATGGAACTGGGATGATTCGACGCGAAGATCACCGGACCGGTCGCCGGAATATTCCCAGCACCGGTGACCTCTAATTTTCGGAAGTAACCCCGCATGCCCAGCTGCACGAAAACGCGGGAGATGCGATAGACGAGAGGCACACGCATGGTTCTCCAGACACATCGCAAGCAGGCCGGAAAATCCGCACGGATTGCATCTCCCAGCACACTTCGCCAGCACAATGGAATAGAGTCTCATCGCTGACCGAAGGCATCAACTCACAATCTCGTCTGCTACGTACGGATCAGTTGGTTCGCGGATCGGTAAGACGCCCCATGAACAAGATACTGTCGTTGCGAAGATCCCGGATCAAGAACAGAAACGGGTGATCTGCCTTGAATACCGGGTGCATCTTCCTCATGACGACCGCTGTGGCGGCAGCAGCTTCGGTCCCTTCCTCGTTCACCTCGACGCGCGCTTCGTGGACGACCTCGTCGATCCAGAGACTTCTGCTGCCGGTCATGCCGGTAAAATCGGCTCTCGCGTCGAAGGCTGTGGTCATACCCATCGCTTGCAGGCAGCGCCCGAGTTCGATCCGAGACGCGAGCTCGAACCGGGGCAGGCTAACGATCATCTCTTGCTCTTCGAGAGCTGCGAGCCACTCGCGCAAGCGAACGGGATCGAGGTCCACGGCCACCGCCGTAAGCCCGTCGCGCTGCTTGGGCAACAGCACCACGAGAGCCAGCTCGCCTGCCTGATA
>JAUVBS010000425.1 GCA_030591105.1 bacterium
AAGCGCGAGGGCTTTCCGATCATGCCTGCGTTCAAGTTGGGAGATGAAAAGCTAGAAGCGGTCGCCAATTACATGCTGAAACTCGGCTCCGATACAGGCGACGGCGCCGCTGCCGGCAACGGCGACAGTGAAGGCGCCGGCGACGGGGGCAGTGAAGGCGAAAACGACAGTCAGCTCGAAGGGTAGATCGACGACCGGTCGGCAGCTATGGCCCCCACCGAATCTCGCTGACAAACAGTTACAGTGAGGTATTGGCGGTCCGGCGGAACCTGTTTACCATGGGGACAAGTTGGCGGGATGCTTGGCCCCTCACCCATGGAACTTACTTCCGAATCGTTCGGGCATCCCGCTGCTACGATACGATTCGTCGACCCTGTAGGTCTCTCACGCGAAGGAACGCCAGATGAGCCTTTCAAAGCGTTACCTGAAGTCCAAACCGGTTGGCAAGGTCACATTCCGCGTACCGGCGGCCGTCGGACGCGACGCTGCGCGGGTCTCCCTCGTCGGTGAGTTCAACGATTGGCAACCGGACGCCACACCGATGAAAAAACTCAGGACCGGTGAATTCAGCGTCACCCTCGATCTGCCAAAGGGCCGCGAGTTTCACTTCCGCTACCTAATCGATGGCAAATCCTGGGAAAACGACTGGGAAGCGGATGATTACCGGCCCAGCGGGTTCGTCGACGCCGAAAATTCGATCGTTATCGTCTGAGAGTCGGCCCAACAGCGCCCGGGGGATTGCGCAGCGCAATGGGCATCACCAGTAGCGGCCGGATCGGTCACGAATCACTAGTTATTCCGTGACCACAGATTTTCCCAGCATTCCGCCCCAAAATCATCACCTGAGCCATTGACACCCCCCAGTATATTGAATACAATATATCGCATACTGTTAGTCGGTCTTTCGAAAATGTGCCTCTCCCTTTGCGCCCCGAGCATGACTCCGGGGCGGATAGGCTAACCGGCCACATTTTCGCAAGCACAGCACACCCCTATTGCCTGGAGTGAAGTCATGTTCGAACGCAAGCCTCTACGGGACGACGTTCAGGATGAGATCCTTACCCGACTGATCTCCGGCCGGCTACCGCCGGGCGAGCGGATCAACGAGTCGCGGCTCTCAGCCGAACTCGGGATCAGCCGCACGCCGTTGCGCGAGGCGATGATCGGCTTGCAGCAACGGGGGTTTCTGGCCGGCGTCATGGGACGCGGTTTCGTTGCGCCGCCGCTCTCGCGCCGGGGTATCCGCGAAATCCTGGCGGTCCTGGCGCTGATCGAACCCGAAGCGCTTCGCTTATCAGGCCGCCCCGCTCCCGCGCTGCAGGTCGAGCTGGGCAACGTACTGAGCCGAGCGCGTTTGCAGCAGCCTGAACCAGTTCTCGTCGCCCAACGGTTCTTCGAATTCCATCGCTTTCTGCTGCGTCCGTGCCCCAACGTCCAGCTACGTATCCTGGGCGACCACCTCAATCAACATACCGTGCGCTATTTGAGTGCCGCGGTACATGCGGGGCTGGATCCCTCGGCAGCCTGGACAACACTGACCGAGTTACTCGAGCAGCTACGCCGCGGTGAAATGGCGGCCGCCAGCGACCGCATCGTGAGTTATCGGCGCGATCAGACCGACGCCATCCTCGCGACACTACCGGGGAGCGACTGATGGATATCGCTCTGGTGACAGTCATCCTCTTCGCCGCGGTCTACCTGTTTGCCACCGAGCGGTTACCGGTCGACCTGACCGCACTCGGCCTCATGGTCGCGTTGATGGTTACGGGGATCCTCACACCGAGAGAGGCGCTCGTCGGCTTCGCCAATCCGGCACCGGTGACCGTCGGCGCGTTGTTCATCGTCACCCGCGGATTGACCCGCACCGGATCACTCGATTTTCTCGGCCGTCTGCTCGAGAAGGTCACCCAGGGCAAGCCGTGGGCGTTACTGGCGGCGGTGCTGCTGGTCACCGGAGCGGTTTCCAGCCTGATCAACAACACGCCGGTGGTGATTCTCTTCACGGCGCTGGTGATCAGCATCTGCGCACGCCACGACCTGGCGCCGTCGAAGTATCTGATGCCGATCTCGTTCGTCTCGATCCTCGCCGGCACGACGACCCTGGTCGGCACGTCGACCAACATCATCGTCAGCGATCTGATCGCAGAAGCGGGATTCGCACCGTTGTCGATGTTCGAGCTGTTCCCCCTCGGCTTCCCGTTGGCGGTGATCGGGACCGTGGTGGTGTTTCTGCTCGCACCCCGCCTGTTACCGGAGAATCGCATCCTCGCCTTCGAGCACAGCGGCGGCGACCGCGGCAAATACCTGTCCGAGATGCAGATCCCGGCCGACAGCCCGCTGATCGGCCAGGAGCCCCAAGCCGCCCTGGGCGACGATTTTCCTGAGGTCAAGGTCTGCGAGGTCATCCACGACGACCGATCCTGTGACCCGGCGACGACCAAGTGCCTCATGACCGATCGTGACATACTGCTGGTCAAGGGCACCGCCAGCGATCTGGCGCGCCTGCTGCAGGAAAAACTCGTGATCCTTCCCGAAACGATACACGGCACCATGG
>JAUVBS010000360.1 GCA_030591105.1 bacterium
AGCGCCGTACGACCAGGCCGATTGGGCCCATGCGGCCACCGGTCTCGGTGAAGCCTTGACCATCGCGGTTGGCGAGATTCCCGCTGCCATCGCGATGACCATGGACATGGTCGCCGACCCGTACGATCCGGTAAACCGGACCGCCACGCTTTCTGGCGCCGGCACCTTGACCGCGGGCGAGAACTCTTCCGTCTGGTCCATCGATGCGGTGGCCGTAGACGCCGACGGTTTCCCCGGCGACGGTACGATGACCTTCGAGGCCGGTGATATCACCGTCGTGGTCCACTTCGACGGCGACAGCGAAGCGTCGGTCACCGTCGACGGTGTGGAGATCGGGACCATCGATCTCGGCAGCGGTGTATTCGAAGAGATCACACCCTGACCAGCGCGTAGCGGCAACCACACGACAGTGAGTAGCGGCAGCCACACGAAGAGGGGCGGCTCGTGAGAACCGCCCCTCCGTCACTCCGCTCGTCCCGGTCAGGGAAGACGGCCTGCCTGTTCGGTCCCGGCCGCACTGCGGGACGTCACTTCAGCTGGGCTTCCGCTTCCGCTCTCCCACACTTGAATCCCTCGTACACGACAGCGAATTTGCCCTTTCCCGCGACGATCCACTGAACTTCCCGTTTGCCGAAGGCCGGCACATGGGTGTAGATCCGCTGCGGATGATACTCGATCTGTTCGACTTTGTCGAAATGTGAATCGATCAGCTCACCGCCGGCGAGGACTTCGATCTGATCGCCCTCGATCGTGAACATGTCGCGTCGGTAGATCTGCTTGGCCAGCGCGCGGGCCGAGAGTGTCGGCAACGCGTTGGCGTTGCCCGCCCGCGCCCGTACCCGCCAGAGCCCGCCGCCGAGGCTCTTGACCTCGGTCACCTCGACCGTGATCTCCGGCAACTGGGTTGCGGTCCAGATCACGAACATGGCGTTGCGGTGCAGCGTCTCCTGCAGCATGAATCCCGGCGACATGCGGACGGTGAACGGTTTCCAACCGCCGATCTCGATCTCGCCGTAAGTCGGGTGCTCGTACGTTTGCCACGCGGCGAACATCTCGCCCATCATCAAGTGGTCGTCGAACTCGTGGCGTTCCTTGAACGAGGGGCGGCGGCTCCAGAGATTGCCGTCCGGCCCCGGCGTTTCATCGCTGCGACCACGGTACGCGATCTGCGATCCCATGTAGATCTCGCCGGTGAACGCGAACACTCCCCAGCACTGGTACATGAACTCGTCGAAGTCGCCGTAGGTGGTATAGAGGTCGTCCATGGCGACGAGGTAGCGGTACCCCGGGACGGTGCGTTCGCCTTCGAGGCCCAGGTAGTCCATGACCTTGAGGTCACGCGGCGGGATCGGTGGCGAGAGTTTGTTGCCCGGGCCGCGCAGGAACATCCCGCCGTAGTTATGCCAGGCGATGGCGAAACCGATGTTCGCGTGCGCAGCGATGAAATCGCTCACCGCCTTGGTGTTCAGCGGTTCGAAGGGGTAGTTACCTGATCCCGACTGGACGTAACGCGGCTGCCACGTGAAGCCAAAACTGCGGTTCATGTCGACGTAACCGGGGCCGTCCTCGTTGACCCGGCCGTCGCCATCGTTGTCGATGCCCTCGGTACCGAGGAGGGTCCACTCGCCCTGCTCGCCCGGTTTGACGCGGACCATCACGCGCGCATCTTCGGGATCACTCCGGTGCCGGCCGAACGGGTCGGCGATCCGCATCTGCGTGATCATACCGTCGCCGTCGATGTCCTCGGGCGCATCCTCGTCGACGAGTCCGTCGTGGTCGTCGTCGTGGGGCATGCGCGCGGTGCGGCCGATGTTGTAGTTGCCCGGATCGGAGAAGAAACGGGTGCGGCTGTCGACGTTCACCGTCGGGATGATGTAGAAGACGACCCGGTCGACCAGCTCGGTCACACGGTCCCATTCGCCGTACTTGTCGAGCAGCTGCCAGGCGGTGTAGAGACAGACCTCGGTGGCCTGGATCTCATTACCGTGGATCGCCCCGTCGACGTAGATGGCCGGCTTGCCGAGGTCGTCGCCGTTGCGTTCGTTGGTGACGGTCAGCGCCCAGATGTCGTTCCCCTCGGCACTCTTGCCGATGGTCTCGAGTTCCGTCAGATCCGGGTACGCCTTGTGTAACGTCTTCAGAACGTCGGTTACTTCGTCCTGATCGAAGTAGTGATCCCAGTGAAACTGCGGCTTCTGCTTGGCCGCAGCCGGGCCGGCAGTTAGGCCGGCAACCAGGGCGACGGCCGCGGCGATCACGAGCGTGCCGATCACCAGCGCTTTTGGCGCGCGCGAGGCGTGTGAGAAGCGTGATGCGTGTGAGGCGCGTGGCGTGCGCGAGGCGCGTGACGCACGTGGCGTGCGTGATGTGTGTGCGCGGCTACTCATCGCCGTCCCCCCTTCTCGTCGAGCACGACGGTCTTGTGAGCCGTGACCATGACCGGCGCCTCGGCCTCGAGGGTGACCTGAGTGCCCGATTTACCTTCGATCAGCCAGCTCACCTCGGCGACTGAGAGCGCGGGAATTTTGGCGACCACCTGACGGGCATTACCGCCGAGGACCACGGCGCCGCTGAGCGTGATTGCCACCGGTGGCGGGCGTCGGCAGCGTACTCCTTGGGCCGTGGGGAAGGGGATGCGGCTTTCGTTGCGCAAGTAGGCGGTCAGCTGGTAGATGCCGGAGCCGCGGTGATCCAGCTTGACCTCCGTCAGGGTCAGATCGGGTAACCAGTCGGCGAACTCGAGCAGCAATGGAATCTGTGGTGTCAGTAACGAGTCGATCAGAACCGGCGGCGGGGTGCGCAGCGCGAACGGCAGGGCGCCGCCGACCAGGACCTCACGGCCGTCGGGTAAGGTGACCTCGGACCACGGCCGGTAGCCTGGCCAGTCCGGGTACGCGGCGCCGAAGGTGATCAGCGCCCGTTGCGCAGCGGTATCGACGGCCGCCTCGGCGGTCGCCGAGATCATTGCAGCGCCCGCCGGGGTTCCGGCCGCCAGCTCTCTGGGACCCGCTGGCCTGGGAGCCGCGGCTCCGTCGGTCTTTGCTGAATCGGCCGCCGCTACGGCCGGCA
>JAUVBS010000080.1 GCA_030591105.1 bacterium
CAACGGCACTTCTAACGGAACTGAGGTGAGCTCGCGACCAGGACCAGTGACGTCCGGTGTGGACGGCGCCGGCGTTTCCGCAGCGGCCGCCAGTTCAACCTCAACTCCGACCGACGCGCACAATTCCCCGGACGCCAAGCCGGCCGGCACCTACGCGGTGCCGTCCTTTGCGGCGTCGACCGCCTCGCCAACGACGACGCCCGACCTGGCCGCGGCGATGGTCGCAGCCGCTATCGGAACCGGTAATGCCGGCCACGCGGCACCGTTAGTAGCGGCGGTTGCAGCGACGCCCGGATCGATCGTCGACTTGTTGCCTACGGCGGCAGCAGACGCGGCGCACGCTGGAACGGCGAGTACCGAATCAGCGAACGGCGTCCGTACACAGATTCTCCAGCAGATCTCGCTGCCTGGAGAAGGCAAGGCGGGCATGAACCGACTGACCATACGGCTCGAACCGGCACATCTCGGTCGGGTCACCGTCGAGCTACGCGCCGAAGGCAACCGGCTGACCGTCGTGTTCGACGCGGAGTCGTCCGTAGCGCGAGAGGCGCTACGCGAAGGGGGCAAGGAGCTGGTGGATATTCTGCTCGACCGCGGTAGCCGCCGCTGGTCGCAGGTCGAAGTGAAGCTGGCCGAGCGCGAGAGCGATCAGCGCCAACACGAAACGGATAAACGGCGCGAGGATACGCGTCAGCAACGTCAACGAAACGGAACTGACGGCCGGAACGGTCGCAGCAACCGCCAACGCTGAGGAGGCTGAACGATGCCAGTCACAGGCATAACCGATGGCTTCGGGCCGGTGCTGGGCGCACCGGTGCAAGATAACGCGGATATCAGCAAGCACGATTTCATGAACCTGTTGGTCGCCCAGATCAGGAATCAAGATCCGTTCAGCCCGATGGACAACGCCGAATTCACCGCGCAGCTGACCCAGTTCACCATGCTCGAACAACTCGAGGTCATGAACAACAGGCTCGAGGAGAACATCATAATCGGCCAGTCGATCAATAACACGGCGCTGCTGGCACTGGTCGGACGCAAGGTGACCGTCGCCGGAGACAAGCTCTGGGTCGACGGCGCCGAAGTATCGGAGAGTTCGCTCAATGCGTCTGGCAGCGGTACGGCACGGATCGAAGTAATCGATGAGTCGGGAAACGTGGTGGCCACTTACAGCCGCGAAGTCATCGCCGGCTTGAACGACGTGACCTGGGACGGCCAGCTCGCCGATGACGAGTCGGCCCCCGACGGGCAATACAGCTTGAGGGTCACTTTGGAAGACAACGGTCGCGCGATCGATTTTGTGACCCTGATGACGGGATCGGTCACGAGTCTGCGTTATGAGAATAGCCTGGCGATGGTCGAGGTCGCGGGGCAGGAGTTCTACGTTTCGGAGATCTACAAGGTGAGCTGACCGCGGTCGCTTGAGCGGTACCGCCGAATGCCATATTCGAGGAGGGTTCCATGTTCAGATCGCTGTACTCCGGTGTGTCGGGCCTCGCTGCCAACATCACCGCCCTGGATGTCATCGGTAACAACATCGCCAACAGCAACACGATCGGTTTCAAAGCCGGCCGTGTGACCTTCAGCGAGATGTTGACCCAGACTCTGCGTGCTGCGAGTCGGCCGGTCAGCGGCGGGCTCGGTGGCACCAATCCCCAGCAAGTCGGCCTCGGTACCCAGGTTGCCAGTATCGACACTTACTTCGGGCAGGGAAATTTCCAGACCACCGGCATGAAGACCGACCTAGCGATTCAGGGCTCGGGTTTCTTCGTTCTCAGCGACGGCGTTGAAAACATCTACACCCGTGCGGGGACATTTGGGCTGGACGCAGCCAGTTATCTGGTCGACCCAGCCACCGGGCTGAAAGTCCAGGGCGTGATGGCCGACGAGAACGGCGTGGTCATGCCGGGGCCCTTCGGCGACATCTTCATCGATCCGGGTATGGTCGTACCGGCCGAGGCTTCGACCAATCTACAAATGGTCGGCAACCTCGACTCGGACAGTGATGCGGCCGAGACGATCCTCACGAGTCTCTCGTTCCTGGCGGCGGCCACCGGCGGCGATCTGCTGACCACGATGAGCGGGCAGGGCGGCGGCAGTCTCGGACTGAACGCCGGCGACGTGATCGTGTTGAGCGGCCGGGTCGGCGGTACTGATCTGATTCCCAGCGGTGTCGATAGTACCTTCACTGTGGGCGCCGGTACCACCTATCAGGACGTCGTTGCCTGGATCAACAACCTGGTCACCGGGCAGGGTCATAACCTCAATTTCGCGATCCAGTCCGACGGCAGTCTGCAGGTGACCAACAACGCCGGCCAGGCGGTCGACGGTCTGTCGCTCTCGAGTGCCGGCCATGCGGTCTTCAACCAGAACTTCCTGTGGCCCAGCAGCATCGCTTCCGGTACCTCGGCGACCACTGCTGACGGACCAGCCGAGTACGGTGCTTTGCGCGCCTACGCCGAGGCCGGCGACGCGCTCGCCAGCCTCTATTCCTCTAGCGGTGCATCGCTGGGGCTCGATCTCTCGAGCGGTTCGACCACGATCGATATCAACGGCTCGGTCGGTGGCGACTCGGTTCCGCCAGCGACCATGACCGTGACCGCGGCGACGACGCTGGACGATCTGATGCGCGAGATCCAGTACGCGCTGAGCATCAATTCCAACCCGGTCGTCGTCAACGAGCAGGGCCAGATCGTTGTCCGCGGCGAGGTCGGCACCGCGAGTGCGCTGGGCGAGATCTCCGTGACCGAACCGGGGAACGACGCCGCGATGATCGAGTCGGCGTTCAACTTCAACCAGACCCAACAGGCCAGCGACCAGCAGACCTTCTCGCTGGCAACGACGGCTTACGATTCGCTCGGCGGCGAACACACCATCACCGTCTCATTCGAAAAAGTGGCCGGTTTGAACGAGTGGATCTGGACCGCATCGGCCGACGGCGGCGAGGAGATTCTCTCGGGCGGTTCCGGCCGCATCCGTTTCGGGAGCGACGGTACCGTCAGCAGCTTCACCTACGACGACGGAGCCGGTGCTTTGACCTTCCGGCCCCAGCCGACCGGTGATGAAGGGGCGGACCTCGTGGTGCTGGATCTCGATTACGGTGAAATCGGCGGCTTGACCGGTCTGACGCAGTTCGCAGGGCGGGGTACGTTACACGCGATCGCCGACGGTTTCCAGGCGGGTCACCTGGTCGATTTCGCCATCGACCAGAGCGGTATGATCACCGGGTACTTCTCCAACGACACGTTGCGGGATATTGCGCAGATCGGGCTGGCCCAGTTCAGCAATCCGGAAGGCCTGATGCGTGAAGCCAACAACACTTACCGGCTGAGCGGCAACTCCGGCGAGGCGATGAATATCTTCGCCGACGAGGGCAACAACGTGGCGATGGTCGCCGGCGCGCTGGAGGCTAGCAACGTGGATCTGGCGTTGGAATTCACCCGTCTGGTGGTGGCGCAGCGCGCCTTCCAGGCCAATGCCCGGGTCGTCAGTACGGGCGATGAAATCATGCAGGAGCTGGTCAACCTGATTCGCTAGCTGCGGTCGAGCCCGGGCCGTAAAAGTGCGGTCCGGGCGCGCCATCGGCGGTCACGCTGTGGCAGCGCGGCAAGATATTACGTGAGAAGGGACCACGGGGGCTAAAGTCGATGATCAAAGTAACGAAACTGAATGGGAGAGAGCTCGTGGTGAACGCCGATCTGATCGAGTTCGTCGAGAGTACTCCCGATACGCTGATCAGCCTGACTACGGGCCGCAAGATCATGGTCCTGGAGGAGTTGGACGACGTCGTCCGCAAAGCGATCAGTTACCGCACTCAGGCCAGGATCTATCCCGTGCCGACAGGCGGCACCGGTTCGGTTTTCGAGGGCTAACGCCGCCACAGCCGGCAGCGAAGAGGGTCGCACGTGGATTTCGCCACATTAGCCGGATTGATCATGGCCTTCGGTCTGGTCGTCTGGGGCATCCTACTCGGTGGCAGCCTCCACCAATTCTTCGACTTGCCGTCGGTCGCCATCGTGTTCGGCGGTACCAGCGGTGCGATCCTGATCAACTATCCGCTGCGCAAGGTAGCCGGCCTGGTGAGGGTCTTGAAGAAGACCGTCCTGTTTCGCACCGACGACCCCGAGCGGGTCATCACCAAGATGGTTGGCTATGCCGAGCGTGCACGCCGCGAGGGAATGCTCGCCCTCGAAGACGCGTCGGAATTCGAGTCGGATCCATTCCTGCGCAAGGGATTGCGTCTGGCGGTCGACGGTACCGATCCACAACTGCTCGAGAAGATCCTCGATACCGATCTCGGTCAGATCGAACTGCGCCACCGAGAGGGCAAGGGGATCCTCGAGTGCGGTGGCACCTTCGCGCCGGCGTTTGGCATGATCGGTACTTTGATCGGTCTGGTGAATATGTTGGCGTCCCTGGACAGCCCCAACTCCATCGGCGCCGGTATGGCGACCGCGTTGATCACGACCTTCTACGGAGCGCTTCTGGCCAACGGATTCTTCCTGCCCCTGGCCGGGAAGCTGGAGAACAGATCTCATGAGGAAGTTCTGATCAAGGAGATGGTCATCGACGGCATCATGGCGATTCAGAGCGGCGATTCACCGCGGATCGTGGAGGAAAAACTCAAGTCCTTCCTCTCGCCGTCCATGCGCCGGCGGGTCGACGATGCGCGGGTGAAAGCGGCCTGACCTGGATCGGGCAGGGATGGTCGGGTTGACCGGAACCGGGGCGGGGGTCCGCGTTGTACGAAAAGAACAGACGCTCGGTCGTCGTCAGGCGGGGCCTCGAAGGCTGGATCATGACCTACGGGGACATGATGAGCCTGCTGCTCACCTTCTTTATACTCATTGTCAGTTTTTCTACCATCCAGGAAAGCAAATTCGACGAAGCGGTCTCTTCGCTGCAAGAGGCGTTCGGTGTGTTGACCAGTCAGGAGTCGGTGATCGAGCTGAACCGACCGGTGGTACCGGAACGACAGCTGGCGGTCCAATCCGAGTTGCTGCCCGAGTTGCGCCGCCTGGAACGATCCCTGCTTATCGAAGGGCTGGCTGACGATATCGAGGTCGAGACCAGCGACGAGGGTGTCGCGTTTCGGATCAGCGCGCCTTTCCTGTTTCCGTCGGGCGAGGCGGTGTTGAAAGCCGACACACAGGGACTCCTCACACAGCTGGCCGACTTTTTCACACACTTCGGGTACGAGGTGCAGATCGAGGGGCATACCGACACGGTACCGATCAGCACGCCACGGTATCCGTCGAATTGGTACCTGTCGGCGGCGCGAGCGGTGGCAGTCGCGGGAGTATTGCAGCGTCTAGGAGTGCCGCCGGAGCGCTTATCCGCCACCGGCTTCGGAGAGTATCGGCCCATTGCCGACAATACGACGGCCGCGGGCAAGACGAAGAACAGGCGGGTGGAAATCTTCTTGAAGGTGGAAGCGCAGCAGATCAACCGCGGCGGCTTACCGCTGCAACAGATCGTGCCGATTATAGATCCGACCACGCCCGGCAGCGGTGCCGGTAGTCGGAGCAAAGACGCGGGTTAGTCCGCCACCGGCGACCACGACCACGGAAGGTCGACGATCATCCCGCCGAAGGAGTCCAGCGATGGCAGAGCTGAACGACGACATCGAAGAGCAGGCTGACGAGCCGATTGAACGCCGGCCCTGGCTCGAGAACAAGCTCGTCTTGCTCGGCGCCATCGTGGCCGTACAGATCGTCATGGCTGTCGTCCTGACGCGGTTCGTGATCGCACCAAAGTTGGCGGTGCAGGCTGCTGATGTCGGGGGCGCGGTACCGACGGCACAGGTGCCGGACGTCGGCGTCATCATCGGACTGCAAGAGATCATCGTCACGCTGCAAAGCGAGGGTAAACTACCGCGCTACCTGAGGATCGACGTCAATCTCGAGGTGGCCGACCAGAAGACGGCCAAGCTGGTGACAGCACGGCTACCTCAGCTTCGCGATGTCGTGATCATGGCGGCGTCGGCTCGCAGCCCGGCGGATATTCAGAGCCCCGAGGGGAAACAGGGACTGCGCGAGGAGATCTTCAACCAGCTTGCGACGAAATTACCACCGGACAAATTGCGCAACGTGTATTTCTCCGACCTGGTGATTCAGTAAGCCGGTCGGCTGTGCCAGATCGTCTGTTTCGTGAAACGAGGATTTGCTCGTGACGCCCGACTCCGAAAACTACACCACGGATCTGCTCGACGACCTCGACCTCGATTCCGCCATCGGCGCCGCGACCTCGTCGGCGGAACCGGTCGCGGATATCGATCTCGAAGCGATTCTCGAAGCGGCTCCCGAGGACGAGCCGTCCGACTGTCAGCCGTGTAGCTTCGACTTCGATCGGCCCAATCGGCTGTCGCGCCAGTTCGAGCAGAATCTACTGAGCGTCGCGGAGAATTTCGCCAAGATCGCGACGATAGATTTTACGAATCGCCTGCGCGTCTCGATGTCGGTCGCTTTCCAATCCATTCGGTTGGTTGCCTGCGACGACTACCTCGAACGGATGCCCAATCCGACCTGCGTAGCGCGGGTGACGCTGGAGCCATTGAGCGGTCCCTGCCTCGTCCATCTGGACCTGGGTATCTGCTTCGTGCTGTTGAAGAAGTTGATGGGTGGCCGCGCCGATCCGGATCCTTGTGAGCGGGGGTTCACCGAGATCGAACGGGGACTGTTCACCGATCAGATCGAGCGTTTGAACGACGGTTTCGCGCGGGCTTGCCGCAAATTGGTCGAGATCGAGCCGGCTGTCCGGGGCATCGAGAACAATCCTAACTATCTGACCGGTATGCCGAGCGGAGAGTCGCTGGTTTGTTTCCGGTACGAGATCCAGTTCGATACGATCACCGGGCTATTGGAAATCATCGTCCCGTTGCCCGGGTTCGGGCCGGTCCGCGACATCTTCGACCCCGAGCAAGCTCACGAGCAGCGCGAGGCCCACGAAGTAAGACAGGACCGCGAGAAGATCCTCGATACGATCCGGGAGACCACCAGCGAAGTCGTGGTCAGGCTAGGGGAGATGCCAGTATCTCTGGCGGCGATCATGACCCTCAAAGAAGGCGATGTCTTGACGTTGAGGCAGGCGGTAACCGCGCCCCTCGCGGTCGAGATTGCGGGCAGAGAAGTCTACCGGGGCGAAGCGGGACGAGTCGGAGCGCAACGCGCCGTGAAGCTGACCGAAAAGCTCAGTCAGGAGTGAAGTTCCATGACCGCAGATACCGATACGGAGATTCTCGAAGCGCCGCAGGCCAATGATACCGCCGCTGCGCCGCAGGCGACGATGGCTGAACCGGAGCTCGGCACCGGCGAGAGGGACAGCTCCAGCGCCGATCCCGGTTTCGCGGAACTGACCAAGGCGGTCGATGGTGCGGGTAACATCGACATGTTGCTCGATGTCGACCTGATGGTCACCGTGGAGTTGGGGCGGGCTCAACTGAAGTTGCGCGACGTGCTGAACCTATCCTGCGGATCAGTAATCGAGTTGTCGCGGCTGACGAGCGAGGCGGTCGACATTCTCGTCAACGGTGCGTTACTTGCCACAGGCGAAGTGGTGGTCATCGACGATCGCTTCGCGGTCCGAATCAACAAGTTGCTCGATCGCGTCGAGCGACTCAAGCGGGTCGTGTGAACATGGTACCGGTTACGTCGCCGCTAGCGACCGCGAGCGTGGGCGTTCTGCAAGGCACTGGACCTGCGTGGTGGCAGGCGATCGGCGCGTTGGCAGCGGTGTTGGCGTTGCTGTTGATCAGTATGCGCTTGCTGAGCCGCTGGCACCGGCCCGCCGGCCGCGACGAGGCTGCACTGATCACGGTCTGGCCGCTGGGACCGCGCCGTGAGATCCAGCTCGTACGTCTACGCGACGAAATCCACTACATCTATCGCCACGAGGGTGGCCTCGTGGTACTCAGTCGTCAGCCGTGGGACAGCTACCGTGCTGCGACGGTACTCGCCGCGGACGACGCTGGACCGCTGCAACGCCTTTTGCGAACGATAACCGGCCGAGCGAATACGGATCGTCA
>JAUVBS010000052.1 GCA_030591105.1 bacterium
GGGGCGCCGCCTTGGGCCGGCACCTCGAAGATCGCATCCCGCCAGATCGAGATGGCGATCCGGTCCCGGTTGCTCCAGGCGCCGCTCATGAGCTTGCCCCGGTCGGGGAGGTCGCAGAGCATCACCGGCGGTCCGCCCGTCGCCGATACCTTCCACAGCTTGGCATCCCGAGCGAAGGCGAGCCAGGCGCCATCCGGCGACCAGAATGGCGCGTTGCCTCCTTTACCCCCGGCTACCGCCCGGTCCTCCAGGGCATCGAGGTTCCGGATCATCAGCTGGTCTTTGAGCCGGTAGGCGAGTCGTTTTCCGTCGGGCGCGATCACCGGTCGGGTCCAGTCGCTTTCGGACAGACCCGGCAGGGGGATGGCGAATTGCCGGTGAGGGAGTTCGGGAACGGTAGTGTCGTCGCTGCCGAATCGGCTGCCAGCGAACAGCGTCGCCGCCGCCGCCGCCACGACGATTAAAGCCCAGGCCCAGGCGGGCATCCGCGAGCCGGTCTCAGGCTCCGGTTCCTCCTCGACCTCCAGCAGCTCAAGCCGGGCGTCGGCGATGTGGTGGAAACGATGTTTGCGGTCCTTGGCTAGACATCGGCGCAGCGTTCGCCGAACCGTCGCCGGTGTTCCGGGCGGGAGGGAGGACCAGTCCGGTTCCTCCTTCAGCACCGCGGCCAGGGTGTCGGAAACCGTCTTCCCCCGGAACGGTCGCTTCCCGGTGAGCATTTCGTACAGCACAGCGCCGAACGCCCAGATATCGGCCCGGCGGTCGGCGGTGTGCCCCCGGGCCTGCTCTGGGCTCATGTAGGCGGCGGTGCCGAGGATCGCGCCGTCCACTGTCTCCAGCGAGGTCATGGTCGGCGACTGCGACAATGGTAACGAGTCCGAAGATGTCTGCGAGCCGGCCGAGCGGGCGAGGCCGAAGTCGAGCACCTTTGCTTTGCCATCCGGCGTCACCATGATGTTCGACGGTTTGAGGTCACGGTGGACGATGCCCTGCTCGTGGGCCGCTTCGAGGGCTTCGGCGATCTGTATCGCGAGGTCGAGCGCATCGCGCAGGGGGAGTTCTCGCTTGGAGATCATATGCGAGAGATCAGAGCCCGGCACGAGCTCCATGGCCATGAACCGCGTACCGTCTTGATCGTGCAGACCGAACACGGTCGCGATTCCTGAATGGTTCAGCGCGGCCAGTGTCTTTGCTTCTCGTTCGAAGCGGGCCAGGCGTTCGGGATTGCCGGCTACCGCTTCCGGGAGCATCTTTATCGCGACATCCCGGTCGAGCTTGGTGTCGCGGGCGCGGTAGACTTCGCCCATGCCGCCGGCCCCGATCTTCTCGAGGATTCGGTAGTGGGCAAGGCTCTTCCCGGTCATCACGGACCTTCCGGTCGATTAATGCTAGATCGCCGCAACGGTCAGGAGTGTAATCCAGACTGATCTAGTTGTGAAGAATCTTCTATTGGGGACCGAACTCAGAGGTGGTCAAGATAACGCGTTACGCGACGCGACGCTCGAGTTGTTGAACCGTTCACGTGCGGTTATCATGGAGCGGCCGGCGAGAAGCCGTGAACGTGCCGATCTACGGCACTGCCGGCGAGGAGGCCCAGATCCGCGATGACCGATCCGACCACACCGGACAACTTCTGGCCGGCGCTGCCCAGGCCGTTCTTCGTGCTCGCACCCATGGAAGACGTGACCGATACCGTCTTTCGGGAGATCTTACTCCGCGTCTCCGATCCCAGTTGTCTGCACGTGGTATTCGGTGAGTTCGTCTCGACCGACGGGCTCTGTCACGAGGTTGGGCGGCCGCGGGTCAGCAGTCGTTTACGGGTCAGCGACGGCGAACGTCGGTTACTACGCGAGTCCGGTGTGAAGATCGTTGCGCAGATCTGGGGGCGCGATCCCGACAACTACCGCCTGGCCATCGAACACATCTGCCAGGAGTACGAGTTCGACGGTATCGACATCAACTTCGGCTGCCCGGTACGCAAGATCACCAAGACCGGCGCCTGTTCGGCGTTGATCGCCGAGCCGCAGTTGGCGCAGGAGCTCGTACTGGCGGCCAAGGAGGCTTCCGGTGTGCCGGTGAGCGTCAAGACGCGTACCGGTATTCGCGAACACCAGACCGAAAGCTGGATCGCGACCCTGCTGGAGGTCCGGCCGGCGGCGATCATACTGCACGGCCGTACGCAGAGGGGTGCGAGCGCACGGGTGGCGGACTGGAACCAGATCGGCGCGGCGGTTCGGCTGCGCGATGCGGCCGGGAGCGATACGGTGATCGTCGGTAACGGAGATGTCGTCTCGATCGCGCAGGGTAAGCAGCTCGCCCTTGAGCACGGCGTCGATGGCGTGATGATCGGCCGCGGCGTTTTCCAGAACCCTTACCTGTTCAACGATCCGTTACTGGAGATTTCCCGCGAACAACGGCTGCAGCTCTTGTGGGCACACACACAGCTCTACCTCGATACTTGGGGCGGCGAGCGTAATTTCAACAACCTGAGGAAATTCTACAAGACCTACGCCTCGGATTTCCGCGGCGCGGCACAATTGCGGGCACGGCTGATGGAGTGCTGCGACGCGGACGACGTCGCGCGGGTGATCAACCGTTGAGAGGCCGATCGACCGTTGCGCGGTTGACCGACCGTCGCGCGGCTAGGTGAGGCTCATCGCCCGGCGCAGTTTGCGCTTCAGACGGTGGATCGTACGGCGTTGCTTCTTCAACTCGGCGTGGTCGTGGCTCTCCAGGGCAGCGTCGCGCTTGAGCTTCAGCGCACGGATTTCCGCCTTGACCGCAGCCTTATTGATGCCTTCGACGACCTTGTGCGGCGACGCGATTTCGAGCTTCTCTGCAAGCAATTCAACCAGCTGGTCCTTCTTCATCTGCGTGATGCCGGTCACCTCGGGTAGGTGTTCCTTCATCAAGTCACGCAGGTCAACCACGCGGTTCTTGTTCAACTCGTGCCAGTCCACGAAACTCCTCCTTCGCGCCCTAACGGATCCGACCGGTGCAATGTCCGAACCGGGGTCCGAGAATATGAATGCGTTATTCGACCCCTAATTATAGAACAAAACACGAAGAGGGCCAGAAATTCGTCGCCAGGCGTCGCTAGATCGGGCTAGCGATCCAGCCTGGGGGAGTTGCGTACGATGGGGTTGGCATAGAATAGCCGCAGGAAGACCGCGCTCGAGATCGCGAGGTTGGCCACGAATAACGGGGTGAACGGATTGGTAGCCGGACCGCCGTCCATCACCCGAGCGGGCAGATCCGCTAGCGGTACCATCACACTCAAAGTCAGCAGCAGCAGGTTGAACGTACACTCCGTCAGACCGACCAGGGCGGCCGTGCGATGGCTGGCGCGGAGAATCGCCCAGCCCAGAGCCAGGCAGCCGAGGTAATAGCCCACGCGCAGCTCCGGATGGCCGGCGAGAAACACCACGCGCAGGTTCAGGCGAAAGGCGAAATCAAGCAGCGCGAAAAGCGGAGAGGCGAGGTAATAAAGCGCGATCGGCCGGGCGCGCAAGCGGTCCAGCCAGAGGTGCGGCCGAGTCCATCGGTTAGCAATTGGTAATGGATATCGCCGGGAATCAGTTTGCCCACTCGCCGTAGCCATATATCGCACCACAGGAACCTCCGGTCCCCACCACTATCGGTTCGTTCGCCGTCTGCTTGACCCCCAGAACAATGCCGTTCTGGTCGGGCTTCCACTCAGGAAACCCAACAACCCGTTCGGTTGTGCTTGCGAAAATGTGTCTCCCCGCTCTCGGCCCCGAACGAGATCTGGGGCGGATAGGCTAACTGGTAGGTAATTGGGCCTAATGAAGGCTCCGTAGCCAGGATGGCGAAGGAGCCGTAATGAGAGTCGGCCGCTACACGATGTAGCGGCCGACGCCCCAACTACCTACCAGTTAGCCTAGCCGCCCCACGGCCCCCCCTCGCACGCCACGGACACATTTCCGCCAGCACAACCAAACCGGGTCCTACACAGTGTAGCCGTCGGCATCGATCATCCGCTGCGCAATCGCATCGTGCAGTTTCGTGCGGTTGACCGGTTCATGCTTCGTCAATCGCCGTAGCGCCGCCAAGTAGGTGCGCAGCTCATCGCCTTCGATTGTCGCGCCGAGGATGTTCTTACCGAAGGTCGCGACCCGCTCGATGGCGTCGTGGACGTAGAGCACGAGCATGTCGGCCATGGGTTGGGCAGCTTCTTCACCGTCGCGGGCGGATTTCTTGAGCGTGCGCAATAGACCGCTCTCGCAGGCGTAGGCCTCCATGATGATGTCGGCGGAATCGGCGAGGACCTCTTGCTGGTCTTTCAGATCGGCCTGGAACTTCTGCGCCGCCAGACCGAGGGTCGCCAGTAAGACTTTCTTCATGTTGGCGATGATTTTCGCCTCGGCTTCGAGGTATTCCGGTTCGCTCGGTTCGGCGAAGCTCGGCAGGCTGGTCAGTTCTTCGGCCACCTCCATCGCCTTCTCCAGGATCGGCAGCTCACCCTTGAGAGCCTTCTTCATGACCATGCCGGGGATGATCATGCGGTTGATCTCATTGGTGCCCTCGAAGATGCGGTTGATGCGCTCGTCGCGATACATTCTCTCGAGTGGGTACTCGGAGCAGTAGCCGTAACCGCCGAGCATCTGTACGCCTTCGTCCGCCGCCATCGACAGCGCTTCGCTCGCGAACACCTTCAACAGCGAGCACTCGATGCTGAACTCTTCGACCTGCCCGATGCTCTTGCGGTCGTATTCCGCGTCGCTCTTGTCCAGAGTGCCGATCGCCTGGTCCAGCAGACCGGCGGTGCGGTAGACCATCGATTCAGATACGAACGCGATGGTGGCGACGTCGGCGATCTTGCGCCGAATCAGACCGAAGCTGGCGATCGGCTGGCCGAACTGCTGGCGCGCCTTGGTGTAGGGCACCGCGTGGGCGAGGGCCAATTTGCAGCCGCCAACGGAGTTTGCACCCAGCTTGAAACGCCCGACGTTCAGGATGTTGAAGGCGATCACGTGGCCCCGGCCGATCTCGCCGAGCAGGTTTTCCACCGGGACCTTGACGTCCTCGAGGATGATGGCGCGAGTCGAAGAGCCCTTGATGCCCATTTTTTTCTCTTCGAGGCCGAGGATCACACCGTCGCTTTTCAGATCGACGATGAAGCCGGTGAACTTGTCGCCGTCGATCTTGGCAAACAGGATCACGATGTCGGCGTAACCGGCGTTGGTGATGTACTGCTTGGTACCGTTGAGAACGTAGTGTTTGCCGTCGTCGGTTAGCTTCGCGGTGGTACTCGCCGCCAGAGCGTCGCTGCCGCTGCCCGGCTCGGTCAGCGCGTAGCAGGTCAACAGTTCGCCCGTGGCGAGTTTGGGTAGGTACTTCTGCTTCTGCTCGGGAGTACCGAAGTAGACGATCGGCAGCGTACCGATACCCGACTGCGCACCGTGGGTCACGGCGAAGCTGCCCGCGCGCGTGATCTTTTCGGCGACCAGCATGATCGTGGCTTTGTCCGAGCCCATACCGCCGTAGGCTTCGGGCACGTCGACGGCCAAGATGCCCGCCGTGCCCGCTTCCTTCAATAGCTGTTCGCCGAGTTCGGTCTTACCCTCGTACTCGAGTTCTTCCTGGATCGGAGTGATGAATTTTTCGCAGAAGTCCTCGACCACCTGGCCAATCATGCGTTGATTCTCGTCGAAGTCCTCAGGGGTGAACACGGTGTTGGGATCGGTCTCAGCGACCAGAAATTCACCGCCGGTCGGATAGGCCCTCTCGTCGGACATGGTTTGGCTCCCTAAGTTTCTTGGCTTACAGGTTACAGTCCCTCGCAATTGGCGCGGATCACATGGCCGCAAAAACTCCTGCCGCACCCATACCGGTGCCGATGCACATGGTGACCATGGCGTACTTACCGCCGCGGCGTTTCAACTCGTGTAGCGCCGTCGCCGTCAACTTTGCCCCGGTGCAGCCGAGCGGATGACCCAGCGCGATGGCGCCGCCGTTGGCGTTCACGCGCTCGTCCTGCGGGTCGAGCTTCAAACCCTTGCACACCGCCAGACTCTGCGCCGCGAAGGCTTCGTTCAGTTCGATCACGTCCATCTGGTCGAGGGTCAGGCCGATGCGTTGTAGCAATTTCGGTACCGCTACGACCGGGCCGATTCCCATGATCTCCGGCGGTACACCGGCCGCGGCGTAGCCGAGCCAGCGTGCGATCGGCTCGACACCGAGTTCCTTGGCTATCTCCGGGGTGCAGAGCAGTGTCGCGGCGCCACCGTCGCTCATCTGGCTGGAACTGCCTGCGGTCACGGTACCGCCCTGTTTGAAAGCGGGCCGCAACCTCGCCAGCGCCTCGATGGTGGTGTCGGCGCGCGGTCCGTCGTCGATCTTGAACTCGACCGCGACGGCGGTTGGTGCACCCTTCTTGTCCTTGCCCGGTAACTGGGCCATGACCGGGGTGATTTCGTCGACGAACTTGCCGTCCTTGATCGCGGCGATCGCCTTCATGTGGCTATGATAGGAAAACTCGTCCTGGGCTTCGCGGCTGATGTCGTCGCGCTCGGCCAGTCGTTCGGCGGTCAGGCCCATGGCCAGGAACGCTCCGGTACCCTCGGCCAGCAGCGTCGGGTTCGGTAGATAGCGGTGACCGCCGATGGGTACGACGCTCATGCTCTCTACGCCGCCGGCGATCACGACATCGCACTGGCCGGTCATGATCTGCATCGCACCGATGTTGATCGTTTCTAGACCCGAGCTGCAGAAGCGATTGACGGTCATGCCGGTGACCGTGTCGGGTAGACCGGCCAGCAGCACGCTGTTTCGACCGACATTCATACCCTGCTCGCCCTCGGGCATGGCGCAGCCCATGATCACGTCACCGACGCGGGCCGGGTCGAGTTTCGGTACGGCGGCCAGGACGTCCTTGACGACGGCGGCGCCCAGGTCGTCCGGCCTCGTGTAACGTAGGGTGCCTTTCAAGGCCTTACCGACGGCGGTCCGCTTGGTAACGGCAACGACGACTTCTCTCATCTTTCTTCGCTCCCTTCTGACCGACTTAGTTGCGCAGCGGCTTGCCGGTCTTCAGGATATGGTCCATGCGCTCGAGAGTCTTGCGTTCGCCCATCAGGCGCAAAAAACTCTCGCGCTCGAGGTCGAGCAGGTGCTGGGCCGTCACGGTCGTACCCGGTGGCACGTCGCCACCGCTGAGAATACGGCCTAGCTCGGTACCGATCTTCGCGTCGTGCTCCGAGATGTAGCCCGCTTCCTGCATGTTGTAGAGGACCGAGCCGACCAACGCCCGACCAGCTGTACCCATCACCGGGATCGCCGACGATGGTGTCGGCGGTCCGAAGCCGCCGGCAGCCAGCGCCGCGGCCAGGTCCTTCGCATCGCGGGTGAGGTGGTCGCGGTTCATCGACCAGGTGTCGCCCGGTCGCAGGAAGCCGAGTTGCTGTGCCTCAGCGGCGCTGGTGGCTACCTTGACCATACCGATGCACTCGAAGGTGTCTTTCAGCGCGGGGTAGAGGTCCCGCTTGTCGGGCAGCAGGTCAACGTGACGCTCGTACAGCCGCAGGCAGCCGCCGCCGGCCGGGATCACGCCGGCGCCGAACTCGACCAGGCCGATGTAGGTTTCCGCACCGCAGCGGGTAGCGTTGCCGGCCATGGTGATTTCGCAGCCACCGCCCAGCGCCAAACCGGCCGGAGCGGTGACGACCGGGACGCCGCACTGCTCGAGACGGTCGTTGGCTGTCTGGAAGGCGCGGACGATCATGTCGATCTCCTCCCAGTCGCCCTCCTGTGCCGACATCAACAGCAGCATCAGGTTGGCACCGACGGAGAAGTTATCGGCGTGGTTGGCCACCACCAGTGCTTGCCAGTTCTGTTCAGCCTCGCTGCAGGCGGTCATGATCATGTTGATGGAATCCTGGCCGATGGCGTTCATCTTCGAGTGGAACTCCAGGCCGAGGACGCCGTCGCCCAGATCGAGCAGACTCGCGCCGGGGTTCTGTTTGACCTCATTGCCGCCGCGGCGCAACAGCTCGAAGTCGTACTGCCGTTGGTCGACCGGCACCGCGGCGAAGGTGCCCGGTTCCGCGGTGGGGCTCAGTTTGCGGCCGTCTTCTTCCTTGTATAACGACTCAGCCCCGCTCTCATAGAGGGCGTCGATCCACGGCGGCAGCGGACGGTTTTCCTGCTTCAACCGTTCGTAGACCTTGCGAAAACCGAGGACGTCCCAGGTCTCGAAAGGCCCTTGTTCCCAGTTGAAACCCCAGCATACCGCGCGGTCGATGTCGGCCGCCTGGTCGCAGATCTCGCCGACCCGCATGGCGCTGTAACTGAACGATGCAGCGAGCATCTTCCAGAGCGCATCGGCGGCGCGGCCCTTGCCCCACACCAGTTGCCGCAATCTGGGCGAGAGGTCGTCGATGGACTTGGCGGCGTCCACCTCGGGAAACTTCGCCTTCTGCTTGTCGCGGTACTCCAGCGTCTCCAGATCGAGCGTGAAGAACTGCTTCTTCGGCTTCTTGACCATCTTGTAGAAGCCGCCGCCACTCTTGCGTCCGAGCAACCCCTTCTCGACCATCTGGCGCAGATAGTCGGGCACCTTGAACACCTCGCGTGCCTCATCGTCCGGGATCAACGGGTATATGTTATCGGCCACGTGCACGAACGTATCGAGACCGACCAGGTCGGCGAGCTTGAAGGTGGCCGTCTTGGGCCGGCCGATGGCCGGGCCGGTCAGCGCATCGATCTCCTCGATGCTCATGTTCAGCTCGTTCATGAGCGCGACCGTAGCCATCATCGCGTGCACACCGACGCGGTTCGCTATGAAGTTCGGTGTGTCCTTCGCCAGTACGATCCCCTTGCCGAGCATGTCGCGCGCGTAGTCGGCGACATCAGCCAGGATCTGCGGATCGGTCTGCTCGGTCGGGATCAACTCGAAGAGCTTCATGTAGCGCGGTGGGTTGAAGAAGTGTGTACCTAGAAAACGCGGCTGCAGTTCGGGTGGTAAGACTGCCGACATCTCGGCGAGCGAGAGACCCGAGGTGTTGCTCGAAAATATCGCGCCCGAACCAATGTGCGGCGCGGCGCTCTCGAGCACGATCTTCTTGATGGCCATGTCCTCTTTGACCACCTCGATGACCCAGTCGGCTTCTTGGAGACGCGGTAAGTCGTCCTCGAAGTTGCCGGTCTCGATCAATCCGATCCGCTCGGCGTTGAACAGAGGCGACGGTTTGGTCTTGAGCATGGCAGCGACCGCATCGCGGGCGATGCGGTCGCGGACCGCCTTGTCTTGAAGTGTCTTGCCCGCACTCTGCTCCTTGTCGGTCAGCTCGCCCGGGACGATGTCCATGACTAGAGACGGTACGCCGGCGTTGGCGAAATGGGCAGCGATGGCGCTGCCCATCACGCCCGAGCCGAGCACGGCGA
>JAUVBS010000379.1 GCA_030591105.1 bacterium
GAGAACCGTCTCGCTGCCGGCCGGGAAATCTTCCGGATCGAGTGCGCGGCGTGCCACTCCATCGGCGGGCCGCTCAACGACATCCTACCGCTCACCAAGAACATCCCCGTGCTCGGCGTGGACGCGTTGTTGAACGGACAGGGTAAGCTCAGCGACTACATGCCACCGTTTTTCGGCACCGACCGCGAACGGTGGGCGCTGGCGAGCTACATCACCGAAGAGCTGCACGGAAGCAGAACAACCCCGCCGGCGTTCGAGCCGAGTGACACCGTGACCAAGATACCACGGTTCGCTATGCAGGAAAGCGAGTACGTACTGCTCGCCTGGAACAATCTCGGCATGCACTGCATCAGCGACAGCGATCCGTGGTTCGTGATCTTGCCACCGGCCAACGACCTGCACGCGCAACTGATCCGCCGCGGCGAAACCCCCGAGGTGGTGGAGCAGGGGGTCGAACTGAGCTACGCCGTCGAAGAGGGGTTCGAGCATCCGGAGGATGCGGTTCCGTTCTGGCAGTACGCACGGCAGACCTTCGAGGTCGAGCTAGAGCCCGGCGTGGGTCTCTCCGGCAACCGCGTTTCCGGTACGATGCAGCTCGACGATACCCAGGGGGTATTCCGGGCGACGATGATTCCGGTGGTGCCGTACCGGAATGGACGTTTCAATCCTTACCCGCTATTTACCATCGAGGCTCGCGATACAGAGACCGGCGAGTTACTCGCCTCGACCCGAGCAGTAGCCCCCACTTCGACCGAGATGGGTTGCCAACGATGCCACGGCGGTGGCTGGCGGGTGGACGATGTCGCCGGCATCACCGACGCCACCGCGATCGCCATCCTTACGGCCCACGACAAGCGTAGCGGCACCGATCTGCTGGCGCGGGCACGCCAGGGAGAACCGCGACTCTGCCAGAGTTGCCACGCCGACCCGATACTCGCGGCCGACGGAGATCCGGATCGGCTCAACCTGTCGGCAGCGATCCACGGGTGGCACGCCAACTACTTGTCCGACCGTGGAGCCGAAGCGTGCACCTTCTGCCACCCGGCCGGACGCGACGGCATCACGCGCTGCTTACGCGGCGGGCACAGCCGCAACCTCGACTGCAGCTACTGCCACGGCACGCTCGAAGACCATGCGCTCAGCCTGCTGAAACCCGAGTACGCAGCGGGCAAACCGTCGGCGGCGCGGTTGATGGAACACTTGCGAGCGCGTACCGCCGCCAGCGTCGACGAGATCAATCCGCGCCTGCCGTGGCTGAATCAACCGGATTGTCTGACCTGCCACCAGGATTTCAGCCGTCCGGACCGCGCCACCGCCTCGGCGTTCAACGTCTGGACAAGTGGTGCCGACGAGCTGTACCGCAACCGCAGCGACGAGTCGGAGTTGCTGCAGTGCCAGGCGTGCCACGGTAGTACCCACGCAACCTACCCGACTTACAGCGACCACTTCGGGGCCGACCGCGACAACATCCAACCGCTACAGTACCAGGGCAACCGCCGGCCCATCGGCGCGGCCGGCAATTGTAAGGTGTGCCACACCATCGATATGGAGGACTCGATCCATCACGAGAATATGGAACGTCTGGACTGAGCGGCGGTGGTGGCGGGTTGTGTATGCGCGCAACCGTACGCGCGTAGCCGTGCCAGCGGATTACTTGGCCTTCGCCAGCAGACGCCGCTCGGCGAGGTGAGCCTTCAGATCCATCGCGATTTTCATGGCGACGAGGATCGCCATGGCTGCCCAGTGCGAGTTGGTTGCCAGCGCCAAGAATCCGCCGATCAAAATCGTAACGTGTAGCGCAATGATTCTGCCATAGGGTCGCCCCATCAGTTCAGGGGCCGTGATACGTCGGTACTCACCGCTGCCGATATAGTTGGTGGCGAACGAGAATCCGTGGCTGAGCACGAGCGCGAGTAGCGGCCAGCCCAAGTGGTGGCTGCGGATGGCTTCTGTGACCACGGCTAACAGAGACCCAGGGCCGGCGCTCGCCGGCAGCGACGACGTGGCGCCGCTGGTGCCGGTGCCGAACCCGCCGCTGAACATCGCGACTACGAAAATGCCGTGGACAAAGGTGAACATGCCGTAGTGGAAGGTGAAGAACGGGATCAGGAATACCTTGCTGAGCTGACCGCCGAGCCCGCCGCCGTTAGCGGTGACCATGCGCAGGATATTGAAAACCCCGACGACGACGTTTTCGCACCAGAACAGTAACACCAGCAGGTAGGCGTTCCAGCCCCACCAGATCACACCGATCAACGGCAGCAGGTTCGTGATTACCAGCAGAAGCGCCGAGGTCGGCAGTTGCGTATCTGCTTTGGTGATCGGTACTTCTGGGGTGATGACCGCATCGATCGGCCGCACGGCACTGCCTCCGGATCTAGCCCTTCGTCCCATTACTTTCTATTTCGGCCGTGGCGAGAGGAGTTTTCCTCTTTTCTGGAGACCGGCTCCTCGAGGACGGCCACCGTGGCTGATCCTGCAGCCGTTCGCAACAGGATAGGGAATTCGAAACGAGTGCTCGCAGTCGTTTACGCCAGCTGCACTCTTGGTGTAAAGTGCCTCCTCGAAAGGGGGTGACGGCGGAGTCTCGGCTGTTTTTCACCGCGCCAGAGCCGTATGAACTCACCTCATGTGCTGCGCAAACTGCTCGTTGGCGGGCTGGGACTGTTGCTGATCTGCGCCGGTGGCGGTGCGGCGTGGGCCCAGGACGCCCAGTACTGGACGAACCAGTACGGGAACCGCGCGCGGTTGCTCGCCGGGGCGGTGATCGGCAGCTCCACCGACCTGGCTTCGGTCTACTACAATCCGGGCGCCCTCGCTCTGGTCGAGAACCCGGAGTTGCTGCTCTCGGCCAACGTCTTCCAGTACAC
>JAUVBS010000241.1 GCA_030591105.1 bacterium
CACGCCATCGAGTGCCGTGTATACGCCGAGGATCCGGAGAATGGTTTCCTGCCGTCGTTGGGGGAGATTCTCCTGCTGAACGAGCCGCGCGGCCCCGGCGTGCGGGTCGATAGTGGCGTGGCGCAGGGCGACACGGTTTCGATGCACTACGACCCGATGATCGCCAAGCTCGCGCTGCACGCCGCCGGCCGGCCGGAAGCCATCGACCGTGCCATCGCCGCCTTGCGCCAGTACGCAGTGCTCGGTGTGACCACCAACGTGGCTTATCTGATCGCGATCCTCGATCACCCGGCTTTTCGCGCCGGCGAGACACATACCGGTTTCATTCCTGAACACCTGCCCGACTGGCGCGATGATGCCGGCGGCCAATTGAACCTCGCGGTGGCGGCAGCGGCACTGCAGGAGCGGTCCGGCGCGGTATTTACCGCACCGGCGGCAGGCAACGGACTGAGCGCTGCAACCGGGCAACCATCACCGTGGCAGCGGCTTGGTGCCTTCCGTTTGCAGGGGCTCGATTGACGATTCGGCCCTGAAAAGCGCGGTACCGGTAGTTTTGAAGGATGACGAAAGGAAGACCTGTGCAGTACACCTACCGGACCGCGGAAGAGCTATACACCGTAGAAGTCCAGAACGGTCCGGACGGCTGGTCGGTCACCCTCGATGCCGAGCAACCGGTGGTTGAGGCCCGGACTTTGGGTGACGGTCAGTGGTTGCTGCGGTCCGGCGGGCGCCAGGTCCGCGCCTGGGTGGCGGCCCGCGGCGACGAGCGTTTCGTATTCATCGACGGGCACGCTTTGCGCTTGCGTCTGCCCGACCCCGATACCGACGCTGAAGAGGGTACTGGCGACGGTGGGCCGAACATCATTGCGATAATGCCGGGTAAGGTGGTCAAGGTGTTGGTGGCGCCGGGCGCAGAGGTGATCGCCGGCGATCCGGTCCTCGTCATGGAGTCGATGAAGATGGAAACAGAGTTGGCCGCGCCGATCAGCGGCTGCGTGGCGGTCGTCCATGTCGTCGAGGGTCAGACCGTGGCCCAGAATGATCCACTGATCGACGTGGAGCCGACGACCGGCGGCTGAGCCGGCCGGGCTCCGCACGTAGAGTCCGCACCGCGGGCACGCACGTGGCAAACCGTTCGTAGGGGAGAAGCGAACCATGAACAAGTCGATCCAGCAGCTGGTTGCAGCGACCAACGAACTGGCTGCTTTGCCGACGACCACCGTCCGATTGCTCGAACTGCTCGACGATCCAACCGTCGGCGCCGGACCTGTACTCGAGGTCGTCGAAAAGGACCCGGCGCTGACCGCGAACCTGCTGAAGCTCTGCAACTCCGCGTACTACGGCTTGCGGCGGCAGGTCGGTACCGTGCGTGAGGCATTGGTCATGCTCGGCAACAAGACGGTCGTGACCCTCGCCTTCGCCGCCAGCATGGGGGAGGTTTTGCGGGGGTCGTTGACCGGCTACCATCTGGACAAGAGCGAGTTGTGGCACCATACGCTCGCTGTGGCTTTGGGAGCGAGCTACCTCGCTTCAGTCAGCGGCGATCGGGAACTGCGCGAGCGCGCGTTCACCGGCGGCATGGTCCACGATATAGGTAAGCTGCTACTGGACAAGCACCTTGGGCGACAGCTGCAACATATCGAACCAGGTTGCAGTGCCGACGAGTTACGCGCGGCGGAGCGCTCGATTCTCGGCTTCGACCACGCCGAGGCCGGCGCTGCGCTCGCCGAAGCTTGGAATTTCCCGCCCGATCTGGTGGCGGTGATCCGCTACCACCACCGACCGCTCGACGCTGGCGCACGCGTCGGTGGTGACCTGGTCATCGCGGTAGCAGCGGCGAATCTCGCCGCCGCCGCTCTCGGTTTCAGCGGCGGAACCCGCCCCCTGGAGCACACGGAATTGCTGGACCAACTTGCCAAGCTGGGTGTCAGCGAAGAACTGTGGAGCGATCTCGCCGGGCGTCTGCCGGGTGATCTGGAGAATATGTTGTCGCTCATCGGGGAGCGGACGTGAAAGTTCTCTTCATGTGCACCGCCAACTCGTGCCGTAGTCAGATGGCCGAAGCCTGGGCCCATGCGCTCTTTCCCGAACCGTGGGAGGTTGCCAGCTGTGGTCTGATCACCTACCCGATCTCGATGGAGACCCAAGAGGCGATGGCCGAAGTCGGTATCGGCATGGACGGCCAATACAGCAAGAGCATCGACCAGTTCGATCTCGACTCCTTCGATCGGATCGTGACCCTCAGCCGTGAGTCCGGGCAGTTCCTGCCGACACTGAAGGACCCGGCACGACACCTCCGTTGGCCGGTGCCCGACCCGATGGCCGTGGCCGGTAGTCAAGCGCTGGTACGTGCCGCCTTCGCGCGTGGCCGCGATCAGATCCGCACGCTCGTCGCCGCGCTGGTCGCCGGCTCACCCATCCCGCCACTGCCGGATGAGTGAACTCTACCGATGGCGTTTCGTTCCACCGCGTGGCCGGCGTATTTCCCTACCAGAACTCGCGCTACGACCGATCGTGCGGCGCGGTTTTTTTTCGGCTTCGGTCCCGCAGGGTTCAGGTCGGTGTATCGCCGATCTCAGTGTGAATAATTCGCTAATATTCGACGGCCGCCGCAACGACAACCAATACACCGCTTAGCTGGAACGGCTCGCCTAGCATCTCAGCCCTCCTGTCACAGGACGGCAGAAACCTATTGTCAGCCGCCGCGGGGTCGCTCATATTGGCCGCACGGCCACAACAGACTGTGGTTTTCGACACAACAGCCCCCCATATGTTGGGGATTGGCTATGGCTCACGATAGATCAACACAAAGCCTGATAAGGTAACGTTACATCCACTTACACCCGCCGCGAGGCGCTGGAGACACATCTCCGGACAAGATCGCTGTCCCCTGTGACCGATGGCGTACGGAGGTCTGGAAGCTCAGAAGGAGCGAACGCATCATGAAGGATCACCTGAAGCAAACCCCGAAACATGCGGCAGCGGAGAACGTCGTGTTCGATGGAGCGACCGCGGCGAAGCGTCTTGCTGCCGAGCAGAGTGAAGCCGGTGTGCCGCCCGCCGATCTGGACGAGGCAGGTAGTATTGTGGCCGACGCGACGGCCGACGCTACGGCCGACGCGACGGCGGATCGGCAGACGACCGCGTATGGTGGCGTGCGTTTCGCACGTCGGTACACCCGGCCCAGCGTGGAGCCGATGGACGACGTCGAGTGGGAGATACGGTCCGCTTCGATAGTCAACGACAAGGGCAAGACGATCTTTCTGCAGGACGACTGCGAGATCCCCGCGTCGTGGTCACAATTGGCGACCAACGTGGTGGTGAGCAAGTATTTCCGTGGCGGGCAGAATACGCCCGACCGCGAACAGTCGGTCAAGCAGTTGATAGGCCGCGTGACCGACACCATCACCGACTGGGGTCGGACCGATGGATACTTCACTACGCCGGAGGACGCGGAGACTTTCCGGGCGGAGTTGGTCTACCTGCTGCTACATCAGATGGCTTCCTTCAACTCTCCGGTCTGGTTCAACGTCGGTGTGGAAAAGAAGCCCCAGTGCTCGGCCTGTTTCATCAATGCAGTCACCGACTCGATGGCCGACATCCTCGATCTGGCCAAGACCGAGGGTCTGCTGTTCAAGTACGGCAGCGGCACCGGGACCAATCTCTCCGCGCTACGTTCGAGCAAGGAGAAGCTGACCGCCGGCGGCATGGCCAGCGGTCCGGTCTCGTTCATGCGGGGCTTCGACGCTTTTGCGGGAGTGATCAAGTCCGGTGGCAAGACCCGCCGTGCGGCGAAAATGGTCATCCTGGACATTAGCCATCCCGACATCGAAGAATTCATCGACTGCAAGGTCAAGGAGGAGCGGAAAGCGTGGGCTCTGATCGAGCAAGGCTACGACGGTAGATTCAACGGTGAGGCCTACAGCTCCATCTTCTTCCAGAACAGTAACAATTCCGTACGGGTGAACAACGAGTTCATGCGCATGGTCGTCGAGGACGGCGAATGGACGACGCGGGCGGTGACCAGCGGCGAGCCGATGGGCACCTACCAGGCACGCGATCTGATGCGTAAGATCGCCGAGGGAACGCACACCTGCGGCGACCCGGGCATGCAGTTCGACACGACGATCAACGACTGGCACACCTGCAAGCAGACTGATCGCATCAACGCCTCGAATCCGTGCAGCGAGTACATGTTCTTGGACAACTCCGCCTGCAATCTGGCCTCGCTGAACCTGATGAAATTCCGGCAGCCTGACGGCGAATTCGACATCGCAGGGTTCCGCTACGCGGTGGACATCCTACTGACCGCGATGGAGATCATCGTCGGTAATAGC
>JAUVBS010000068.1 GCA_030591105.1 bacterium
GTACGACGCCGCCGACGATCTTGTCGAGGAACTCGAACCCTTCTCCGCGCGGCAGCGGTTCGAGACGCAGATGCACGTCGCCGAACTGACCCCGGCCGCCGGTCTGCTTCTTGTGTCGACCCTGTTTCTCCGTCTTGCCGCGGATCGTCTCCTTGAACGCGATGCGCGGCCGCGCCCGTTCGATCTCAACACCCGATTGCTTCTTCAGCTTCTCGAGAATGTAGGCGGTATGCATTTCGCCCTGGGTGGCCAGCAGCGTCTGCTTTAGTTCGGCCTGGTGCTGCAGTACGAAGGTCGGATCCTCCTCACGGATACGGGATAATCCCGACGCCATCTTGTCCTCGTCGCCCAGAGTAGCCGGAGAGATCGCATCGGCAGCGGTGGGCACCGGGTACGGAATCGGCGGTAGCGCGAACGCCTTACCCTGCGGGTGCAGAGTGACGCCGGTTGTCGTTGCCTTGAGTTTGGCGGCCTGGACTATGTCGCCAGCCGACGCAGAGTCGACTTTCTCCTTTTGCCTCCCGATTGCCGTGCTCAGCTGACCGATACGTTCGCCGTCACCACCGCTGGTGACCAAATTGTCACCGCTCTTGATCGTGCCGCTGAACACTCGCAGCCAGGTTAGGTCACCACCCTGGGCTTCGAACTGTCGTTTGAACGCGTAAGCCAGTGGCGCCCCATCAGCGCTGCAAACGAAGGTCGCCTCCGCGTCGCTATCGGGATCGACCCCCGCGATTTCAGCACGCGTCGCCGCGCTCGGCAACAAGCTGACCACGGCATCGATCAGAGAGGCCACGCCGACCTCGCTGTCAGCAGCGGTTGCAAATATCGGGTAGACGTTGCCGGCCGCGATGCCAATCCTCAAGCCCGCGAGCAACTCGCTATCGTCGAGTTCGCCCTCTTCGAGGTACTTTTCCATCAGCTCGTCGACGGCTTCGGCGGCGGCGTCGGTCAGAGCCTCGCGCGCACTCGCGGCCGCTGATGCCAAATCAGCGGGGATCTCCTTTGCCACCGGTTTGCCGTTTTCGAACAGGAAGCACTTCATTTTGATCAGGTCGACGATCCCGGTGAATCCCTCCTTCTCACCGATCGGCAGTTGGACCGGCACCGCATTGACGCCGACACGATCCTTGATACTGCGCAGCGTCTCGTCCCAACTCGCATGTTCTTTGTTCATGCGATTGACCACGATGAGGGTCGGCAAGTCGTGCTGGCGTAGTAAGCGCCACAAGCTGTCCGAAGCTACCTCGTAGCCACCGTCGGCCTTGACCACGAACAGAGCTCCTTCGATCACCGCGAGGCTGGCGTAGAGGTCGCCGCGGAAGTCGTCCACGCCTGGAGTGTCGATGATGTTCACCTTGGCGCCGGCGACCTCGGTCCACGCCAAGCTAGCCGAGAGGGTCTGCCGCTTGTCAATTTCGTCTTCGTGATAGTCGAACACCGAACTACCGTCTTCGACGTTGCCGCGCCGGCCTACCTTCCCCGTCACGTGGAGCATGGCATCGGCCAGAGAGGTCTTGCCGACACCGTGAGGAGCGACGAGTGCCACGTTGCGAATCTTCTCCATGGGATAGGTTTTCAAAGCTCGTCCTCCTACGTGAGGCGGGGGAAACGGACCGACGGCCCGAGAGCGGGGCTCACGGCAGGCCCAGTCGTTGTGCAGACCGGCTACATAACGAGCAGCAATGTTAATAGCCTGCAGCAATCGTGTCAATACGGCCGCTCGGGTGCCTACCGCGAGCATCTCTTGTCTACGACGGGACCGTTTCCTACATTTATGCCAGAGGTTTGGGGTGGTAAATCGACTGGACACCTCCCGGACCGTACACTACCGTTACCCGCGCGGCAGTGCGGGACGACCTGCCGCGTGAATGTATGGTGACAGCGCGGTTACCAGCGTCGGTTTCCGGTCGCGGGACCATGATGGCGGATTGGTTACCCACCCGAGGTTTCTCGATGAACCGAACCGAGCTCCTGCCCCCCCTGCTTGCCGCCTCCCTTATACTCTGCGCAGGAGCAGCTTGCGGCCAAGATACCTTGGACGAGCCTGGCCAGACCCAAGATACGCAGGAACAGATTGCGCAGGAAGCCCTGGTCCCCCAGCAGGACACGGCCGAGGTGGTTAGCGTGGCGGAGCCGTCTACCTACGACGACTTCACCGTCAAGGCCTATACGCTGTCGATATTTGGGGGCTACTTTTCCGGCGCCACTTTCTTTAGTCTGCCCCCTGTGCAAGATCGTACGTTCGTCGAGGCCGGCTCGAACGACGTGATGGGCTACAACGGAGATTGGTTGATCCTCGACCCCAACATCTACGATGCGCCGACGAAAGAGATCCAGTCCGGCACCGGCTGGGGGGCCCAGGTTGGCATCTACCTCTCCGACTCCTTTCACCTCGATCTCGCGTTGTCTTTCGCCTCAGCAGTGGCGACCACCGATATGCTGAATCTCAACCCGAACGATCCGGATAACCCGTTTATCGAACGGATCGACGAAGACACCGGCGTCAGTGTCATCACCGGTGGCGCGGCTCTGGTCTACGACGCTCGCTCCTTTCGACTGGGTGGTATCTACCCGTTCGTCGGCTTCGGGCTGGGCGGAATAATCAACAGTTTCACCGATCTCGAAGACAAGACCGGCCTCTACTTCCGCGGTCTCGGTGGTCTGAAGTACGACGTCTCCCGCAAACTGATCGTGTTCGCCCAGGCCAACCTGACGACCTTCTCGTATCCGACCGAGGAACTGAACTACACTACACAGGTCACCTATTTCGACCTCTACCTCGGGCTGGCACTGTTCATCGACACCATCCCGCCCGAGGTCCGCGCCGCTCACGAATTGGAGAGTGGCGGCTAGGAGAGTGTCGGAACACCTCGGACCGCTGCAGTCGCTCGCAACAGAATCTAATTTTTAAAATCGAGTTCTGGTTCGCTGCCGTCACTAGAGCATACGACGCGGCTTGACAAGCGGAGGTCGGATTTAGCGGACACGTGTGGCGACGGAGGTGTTTCCCCGACGCACGCCACTCCCCGAATATGCAAGCAGGCCGCCGGCGTTCCGCCGGCGGCCTTGCTACTTGTGCTCCCACCAGGCAAATGGCCCGGTCTACTTCTTCTTCTTCTTGGCGACCTTCTTCTTGCCCTTTTTCTTGGCCACCTTCTTCTTGCCCTTTTTCTTGGCCACCTTCTTCTTGGCCTTCTTCTTGGCGACCTTCTTCTTGGCCTTTTTCTTGGCGACCTTCTTCTTGGCCTTTTTCTTGGCAACCTTCTTCTTGGCCTCCTTCTTGGCAACCTTCTTCTTGGCCTTCTTCTTGGCTACCTTCTTCTTGGCCTTCTTCTTGGCTACCTTCTTCTTGGCCTTTTTCTTGGCAACCTTCTTCTTGGCTTTCTTCTTGGCAACCTTCTTCTTGGCCTTCTTCTTGGCTACCTTCTTCTTAGCCTTCTTCTTAGCCTTCTTCTTGGCTACCTTCTTCTTGGCCTTTTTCTTGGCCACCTTCTTCTTGGCCTTCTTCTTAGCCACCTTTTTCTTGGCCTTCTTCCTCGCCGCAGGAGCCGCGGCGACTAGCGTGTCTCTCTCCTCCATACTAGAACCTCGCTTTTTTGAGAGTTCCCCGGCCCCCTACTCCACGCACCCATGAAGAGTAGGTTAGACCTCCTGTCTTGAACCGTCGTGCCGTTCCCTGTGTCACTTCCGTCGGCGACCGTCGGTGGGCCGCTGCCGCTGTCGTTTCTTTCGGTCTGGCACTTGCTCGTTCAGCCCGTGGGCCTCGAGCCACTCTCGCCCGGCCCCGCCGATTCAGATCTGGCGTTAGGCTCCCAGTGAAAGCGTGACCATTATTTGAATTACTTCGAAACGGTGTCAACAAGAAATGTCATCTTATTGTTGATCGTTTTTTTGTGTTCACCGTCAACGCCGTTGTTCGTCACGCGCCTGGCAACGTCGTCTAGAAAAATTGATCGACTATTCACGCGCAACATTGAGCACAACATCACAGAAAAAACAGAACGACCGGACCTGTGTGGTCCGGTCGTCATGATGATCAGTGGTGCCCGGGGCGGGACTCGAACCCGCACGGCTTGTGGCCACTACCCCCTCAAGATAGCGTGTCTACCAGTTCCACCACCCGGGCGCACGACGCGAACGTCGAGCCGACCTCCGCCGCACTACTGTGGCTCTTCCGGATCGTCTTGGCCACTACCTTGTTCCGATCCGGAGCTTGGCGCACCGTCTTCACCTACCGCCGGCTCGGTTGCCGGAATCTCGAACGGATCGTCGCCGGTCAGTGGTTCGGCCGTCACTTCGCTGGTCAGGCTACCGTCGCGAGCCGCGTCTTGAACGATCGAACCGGAGCCACCGGTGCGGTCGCCGGTCAAGATGAACAGCGTGAACGACGACATGAAAAAAGCGACGCCGAAGTAGATGGTGAGCTTGTGCAACAGAGTGGTCATACCCCGCGTGCCGAGGATCTGCTGGGGCATGCCACCGGAGCCGCCGAAGGCGCCCGCCAGACCACCGCCCTTGCTCGACTGCAACAGTACAGTCACACAGAGAACCAAGCAGACTACGACATGAACGATAATAAACAGTGTATACATTGCCCTCTCCCGCGGCTGTTTCCGCAGCACAAAAAACGCCCCTCGCCGTGTCACTCAACGGTGGGCAAGGGGTCGGAAAGGTAATACCCCGATGGACCGATGTCAACAGATCCACCGAGCGGATTAGCGTCGTATCGCCCGCTATACCGCGTTTCAAGACCCTTCTCGTGACGAGAGCGCGGAAACACCGGGCAATTCGATGCCGGCCATGAAGGCAAGCGAGGCTCCGCCGCCGGTCGACAGATGGCTCACGCCCTCGGCCAGATGCATCTGCTTGAGCGCGGCGACGCTGTCGCCGCCGCCGACCACGCTCACAGCGCCTCCGGCGGTCGCGGCGACGATCGCCTCCGCCACTGCACGGGTACCGTGCGCGAAGGCGGGTATCTCGAACACGCCCATCGGTCCGTTCCAAAATATCGAACGTGCGGCGCCGAGAATCTGCCCGTAGTTCGCCACCGTCGCCGGTCCGATGTCCAAGCCTTGCCAACCGTCGGCAATGTCGGTGACCAGAACACTCTTGCGCTCGCCTTGGTCGCTGAAATCTGTGGACACGATGCAGTCCGTCGGTAGGACCAACTGGCCACGGCTGGTCGCGACAGCGTTCGTAATTTCACGCACGACCTCGAGGCTGTCGTTGTCGACCAGACTATCGCCGACATTCAAACCGTGGAGCGCGAAGAAAGTGAAGATCATGCCTCCACCGAGCACCAGTGTGTCGACCACCGTCAGGAGGTTACGGATCACCGCGAGTTTGTCCTTCACCTTGGCACCACCGAGCACGGCGACGAACGGACGCTCCGGCGCCTCGAGCAGCGAGCCGAGGTACCGCAATTCCTCAGCCATCAGTAATCCCGCATAACTCTGTTCGAAATGAGCGGGCACGCCGACGGTTGATGCATGGGCGCGGTGGGCAGTGCCGAACGCGTCGTTGACGAACGCTTCACCCAGTGCGGCCAACCCGCGCGCGAAGCCCGGATCGTTGGCTGTCTCGCCCGGCGAGAACCGTAAATTTTCCAGCAGCAGAATCTCGCCCGGCTGCAGACTCGCCGCCATGGATTCTGCATCCGGCCCTACCGTGTCCGACGCGAACCTGACCGGCGCGGTCGTCAGTTCGGCGAGACGATCGGCCACGGGCCGCAGCGAGTACGCCGGATCGATCTTGCCCTTGGGACGGCCGAGGTGACTCATCAGTATCAAGCTGCCACCGCCCTCGATGACGTACTGTAAAGACGGTAGCGCGGAACGGATACGCGTATCGTCGGAAATCTGGCGATCGGACGCCAGTGGTACGTTGAAATCAACACGCATCAAGACCCGTTTACCGGCGGGGTCGAGACGTTCGATGCCGAGTTTCTCGCTCATGGTACTTCCCTCTTCAAACCGGAGGTGCTCGCTCACCGCTCGGGTCGCGGTCCACCGGCCATGCGGACCGTAAATCATTTGTTTCTACACATATACAACCACAGATACTAGAAGCGGACGGAGGGAGTGTCAAGACTGGGATTCGGCGGAGGTTCCGGCGGCGGCGCCAAACCAGCCGCCACGCCGAGCACCACGCGCCAGCCCGCCTCCTGCAAGGCCGCGGCGACCGCGCCGAGCGTCGCGCCGCTGGTGATCAGGTCGTCTACGATGGCCAGTCGCGGCTGCACTGCTTGCCACACATCAACTGCGGCGAAAGCGCCCGCCACGTTGGTCAAACGGTCTGGATCGGCTGCGCCCAATCGCGCCTGCTGCGCCGTCGGCCGCCGTCGGTACACCAGCCGAGCGAGGTACGGTACTGCAGTCTGCCGCGCGGCGAGCCGCGCCAGCAACGCGGCGTGGTTGAAGCCGCGCTCCCGTCGGCGTGAACGATGGAGCGGTACAGCGACCAGCGCGTCGTATTCGATGCCGGCGGCGGCGGCGGCCGCGAGAGCGTCGGCCACCAGGTCAGCCAGCGGCCACGCCAGCGCACGGACACCGCGATACTTCAGCTCCGCCAAAACCCTCACCAGATCGGCACCGGTACGAGCACCACCGAACAGCGGCAACCCGGCCAGCAGTTCGCCTCCGCTGTGGCGCGGCGCGACCGGTCTGCGCAGACGCCCGCAGCACGCCGGACACAGGTGCGGCCGATCGAACCGACGTAAGCCCGTTACCCGCGGACCGCCAGACCAGCGCGGCGGCCAGCAGTCAAGGTCTCGGCACAGTACACACCGACGCGGATAGCAGGCGTCCAGGATCAGATCCAACAGAATGATGGGTCCGTTCGGTAGCCGCGGATACCGCCGCGGTCGGCGGAAGGCTCAGCACAATCGATCGGGACCGGCCGAGACCGGCTCAATCTTGAATCACCGTCACGATTGACCGTAAGCCTCTGCTTCGGACTCCGTGTCGACGAGCGCACGACTCATGGCGGACCACGGCAGCGGCGGTCCGAACCACCAGGCGAAAGCCAGCCCCCCTTGCAAAAGCAAGACCGGCTTGCCATCGATAGCGCGTAAACCGAGAGGTGGCTCGCCGGGTGGTAACGCCCGCCCGTAACGTAAATCGAGCAGTAACGCGTCGGGCGTCGTCGCCGCGTCGGGCAGGAACGGCCGCGCATCCACTCCAGAGGCCAGACAGACGATCCAGACGGTCGGTTCAGACGGCGGCGGCCCCGCGTGGCGCTTCAGATCGACGACGCTGATGTCCGGACCGGCAGGTAACCACTCTGCAGAAGCGAGCCAGTTACCGAAGCGTTCGCGACCGGTCGGCGAACGGTTACACACCACGATCCGACCGACACCCCAGCGCACCAAAGCGTGCACGGCGGCCCGCGCCGCACCACCGGCCCCGAGCAAGACCGCTGCGGCAGGTGGCTCGGCGCCGGACCACGCTTCGGTCAGCACCGCCCAGATACCGCCGCTGTCGGTGTTGTGCCCCAGCCAGTGCGTCCGGTCGACACGGATCGTATTGACCGCGCCTAGCTCACGGGCGGTGTCGGTCAGTCCGTCGCAGAGCAGTGCCGCTTCTTCTTTCAGCGGTGAGGTCACGTTGGCTCCCGCAAGACCGCTCGGCCAGTCGCCGGATTTCAGTTCGTGCAGCCGGCCCCGCGGCACACGGGCGGCCAGATAATCGCCGGCGAGATCGCGTTCGCGTAACGCCGCGTTGTGCAGTGCGGGAGAAAGTGAGTGCTCGATTGGATCACCGAGCAACGCGTAGAACGGCTGCTCCGGTACCCACGGCTCGCCGTCACGTAGCCAGCCGCCGGCCGGCGCGAGCTCTAACTGAAGCTGCAGCGGTACGCTCATGTTATACAGCTTCGCGACCACGGATAGACCACAACACGAACGTCCCGGTCGCGATCAGCGCGACGCTGATCCATTGATTGTTGGTCAGGGCACCGATCATCTGATCGGACTCGTAGTAACGGGTAAAGTCGATGGCGAAACGCACCAGGCCGTATAGCAACAGGAACCGTCCGAATGTGGATCCTTCCGGCGCCGGCCGCCGTTCCCAGAGTAGTAGAGTGGCAAAGACCAGAAAGCCACCTGCTGAACCGTATAGCTGAGAAGGGTGCACCGCGGTCTGACCGAACTGCAACGTCGCTGGTGAGGAGGCCGGAAAATTCACACCGAGGCTGCAAGCGGTCGGGTGGCCGTAGCAGCAACCCGCCAGGAAACAACCGATGCGGGTAATCCCGATGCCGAGCACAACACCCGGCGAGAGCACGTCAGCGACGCGCAAGAACGGTATACCGCGGCGACGGGACAGCCACCATACCGTCAATGTGGACAGGACGATCCCGCCGTAGAGGGTCAAACCACCGTCCCAGATCGCCACTATTTGTACGAGCGAATGGTAATCACTCAGGTGCGTCACGACGTAGAACAGCCGCACGCCGATCAGGCTGGAGACCA
>JAUVBS010000421.1 GCA_030591105.1 bacterium
ACCCCGCCGGAGCACGGCCCGCACTCGCTGCAGTACCTGGCCGGGCAGAGCCGATGGCTCGAGGCGGAAACCAAGGCACGCGCGTTTACGAAGCAGGATCTGGTCCTGGCCGACCCGACACCGAACATGGCACTCTACGACGTGACCTTTTACGACATCGATATCGAGTTACAGCCGTTGGTCGAGCAGTTGCTCGGTACGGTCACCGTCGTCGCGGACGTGCTCACCGAGCCGCTGACCGAGTTCGATCTGCACCTGCGTGCGAACATGACGGTCGACGCCGTGACCGCTGGCGGCGCTGCGGTCGGTTTCACCCGCGAGGGGGAGGTCCTGACGGTGACGCTGGACCGCACGTACGTGACCGGCGAAACAGTGACCGTTGCGGTCACTTACCACGGCAATCCCGGCAGCAATTATTTCGGCTGGGACAGTTACGACGGCGAGCCTTTGATCTGGTCGCTGAGCGAGCCGTATGGCGCGCACTACTGGTGGCCGTGCAAGGACGTCAACACCGACAAGGCCGACTCGGTCGACCTGCACATCAAGGTGCCCGAAAATCTGGTCGTCGCGAGCAACGGTACTCTGGTGTCCGAGGAAATGCAGTCGCCGCACCGCATCTTCCACTGGGAGGAACGCTACCCCATCGTCACCTACTTGGTCTCCATTGCGGTCCATCCCTACGCTCGCTTTAGCGATTGGTACGACACCCAAGCGGGCGGCACCATGGAAATCCAGCATTTCGTTGTCCCCAGTTTTTTGGAGCAGGCCGAGGACGGCTACGCCGTGTTACCAGCGATGCTCACGGCGTTTGCCGGTGGCTTCGGTGAGTATCCGTTCGTCGACGAGAAGTATGGCCACGCGCACTTCCCGTGGGGCGGGGCCATGGAACACCAGACCTGCACCAGTATCTCCTACTGGGCCTACGGGCAGTGGATCATCGCCCACGAACTGGGCCACCAGTGGTTCGGCGATATGATCACCTGTTCCGATTTCCACCACATCTGGCTCAACGAGGGCTTTGCGACCTGGACGGAGGCGTACTGGTTCGAGCAGTCGCAGGGCATGGCGGCCTATCACGAGGAGATGAACGACGCGGTCTACTACGGGCCCGGTACGATCTACGTCGAGGACGCGACTAATGTCGGGGACATCTTCAACGGCAACCTGAGCTACCGCAAGGCCTCCTGGGTCGTCCACATGCTGCGTAACATCATGGGCGAGGATGACTTCTTCGGCGGCCTGGCTCTCTACCGCGAGCAGTACGGCCACGGCAGCGCCGACACCGAACAGTTTCAGGCGGTCATGGAGGAGGCGTCCGGGCTCGATCTGACCGATTTCTTCCAGCAATGGATCTATGGCGAGTACTACCCGCAGTACGAGTACGCGTGGGTACAAGCCGCTGGCGAACCGGGCAACGTCGGACTGCGCCTGCGTCTGGACCAGGTCCAGACCAACACCGGCACCTTCACCATGCCGGTCGTCGATGTGCGGGTCACGACCGATGAGGGTACCTACGATCTCGCCGTCGCCAACTCGGGAAGGCTCGAGATCTACAATCTGACCGTTCCGGGCAGCGTCATCACCACGGTACAGATCGATCCCGACGACTGGATCCTCAAGGAGGTCGCCTTCAACGGCTCGACCGACGTGATCGACGGTGTACCGACACCGCTGGTCCAGTTGACCAGCTATCCCAACCCGTTCAACCCGACCACTCAGCTGGTGTTCGAGTTGCCGCGGGCGTTGCCGGTCCAACTGGAAATCTATGACATCGCGGGTCATCGGGTCGTGACCCTGCTGGCGGAGGAACGCCCGGCCGGCCGCCACGAGGTGACCTGGGATGGGCGCGACCGCTCCGGCGCGCAGGTCCCGTCGGGGACCTATTTCGGACGGCTGGTCGCCGGCGACCAGACCAGTACGCAGAAACTGATGCTGCTCGAATAACGGCCACGCGGAGGGACGGTTTGCTCTACCTGCTGGCGGCGTCGCTACTGTGGGCGTTCTCTTTCGGGCTGATCAAACAGCAATTGGCCGGTATCGATCCGGTACTCGTGGCGTTCTTGCGTCTGGCCATCTCGGCTCTGGTCTTTTTGCCATCGCTGGTGCGCTGGCGGCTACCGGCCAGAATCGTGTGCACCGCTCTCGCTCTGGGCGCGGTGCAGTTTGGCTTGATGTACGTCTTCTACCTCGCCTCCTATCGTTACCTGCCAGCCTATGGCGTTGCCCTGTTGACCATTTTCACGCCGCTCTACGTCGTACTGCTGGACGACTTGCGGCGGCGGCGCGTCAGCGGCCGCCACGCCGTCGCGGCCCTGCTTGCGGTGGCCGGTGCAGCCGTCGTCGTCGTGCGTGGTGCCGTCGCACCGCAGATGTGGCCCGGGGTCGTGCTCCTGCAGGCAGCCAATCTCTGCTTCGCGGCGGGGCAGCTGAAGTACCGCGAGTTGGCCGCGGCTGCCGCCAGCGCGCCGCCCTCGGCTGCGGCCAACTCACCTACTGTGGCCGCAGTCAGCGTACCGCGCGCGGCTACCGCGGAGCAGTCCCTGTCCGCCGCTGGGCCGGGCCGGTCCGAGGTCGCGCTGCT
>JAUVBS010000118.1 GCA_030591105.1 bacterium
GCATTGACTTCCTCGAGTTTCAAACCGTCCTGTCCGCGCAAGCTCGTCTCATAGCGCGCCTCGACTCCGATCTTGCCTTTCAGATCGCCGAGTCGGTAGGTCCGCTGCGACCCGGCCGAATCGAGGTCGGCCTGACCAACCTCTCCCATGTGGCCAATCACGTGGACAAACAACGGGCCGTGCAAATAACGCCGCCGTTGACGGGCCTGGACCCGGACGCCGGGCAATTGCCGCTCGCGCTCCTCGACCGTCACGATCTGCGGCAGCGCAGCGTCGGCGACGACCACCAGCTCGCGCCGACCCTTGCGCTGCTGCTGCGCTAGTCGCTCGAGCGTCTCGACGCGGGGTAGATCGAACCAGGTCAACAACCGGTACAACGAGGAATCCGGCACCCCGTCGGCCAAAGCCGAAGTCGGAACGGTGATATCGGCGATGTACATGTTATCGGCCAGCAGGTTGCCATCTCGGTCGATGATGCGTCCGCGGGGCGCCTTCATCCGAAAGCGTACCTGGCGGTTCTCGAGGGCCTGATCTTGCCAAGACTGGTGCCGCAGTATCATCAAACCGAAAAGATTACCCACCAAGACGACGAACAGCAGCAATACCGCAGTGCGGAAGATGCGCCCCCGTACAGCGATGATCTCGCGATCCATCGCTTCACTCCTCCTGCCGCAGGATGCCCAGCAGATCCGCGAGCCGAATCATCGGCACCCCGACCAGGCTCGAATAGAACGCCACCGGCAGAATCTGTCGGAAGAACGGTCCGAGAAACGCCTCGTCGCTCAGTCGGCTCTGCACCAGCAGAAACAGCGTATCGTGCAGCAACACTGCCGTGAACACGACCAACCCCTCGACCAGCGGTAAACCGTAGACCAGATGCCCGCGCATCCTGCCGACCGAGTACCCGAGCAAGGTCTTGCACAACGCGTGCAGACCGAGCAGATTCGGATGAGATAAATCCTGGACCAAACCGAGCATGAAACCACCCAGGACCCCGGCTCCGGCCCCTTCGGACATCGCCAGGATCACGATGGCAATGACGGAGAAGTCAGGTGCGATGCCGGCGATCGAGATCAACGGACCGATCAGAGTGTCGCCCACGAACGCCAGCACGATCCAGGCGAGCGTGGTGCGGACGAAGTACCTCAACGTCGTCACCTCCGGTCGCCGGTCAACCGCGGCGGCGGGACCACGAAGACTGTCTCGTTGTAGGCGAAAGACGCCAGCGGTTCGGCTTCGATCGCCTTGAAAATCTGGTCGGTCGGTGCTGCCACCGACGTCACGCGTCCCACCGGTAGACCGCGCGGGATCGGATTCGGCAGCTTTGCTCCGGTGGTTAGGTCGCGGATCTCGGCAATGCCCGACGTGATGAGGCGGTCGCCCGGCTGGATATCCTCGTCCCGCCCCACCAGATCGAGCACGAAGCGACCGGTCCGCGGCCGCAACACGCCGACTAGGCCGTTACGTTCGACCTCGACGCCGAGCGCCATCCCCGGTGAAGCGAGCAGTTCGACCCACGCGGTGTGGTTGTCGACGACCCGCCGAACGCGACCGATCAGCCCCGCGGCAGTGATCACCGCCTGATAAGGATACCACTCGGTGGCAGTCAGGCTCTCGATTCTGATCATCGCCGCAAAACGGCCGCGCTGGCGGACCAGCACCTGGCACGGGACAAGTCGTCCCTCGTAGCCAGGCGGAACCGCAGGTCCCGCCCCACGCGCTGCATCAGCCACCGAACGCGCGGTGGCTGCCGCGGCAAGCTCCAACTCAGCCACACGCGAGGAGAGACGGACATTATCCTGCTTGGTATCGCCGATATCTGAAATGAAGTTGCGTAGGTTCCAGTACGGAGCGGTGAGCACGCGACCGAGACGGTCGGCAACCATCACCTGAACGTCGTCAGGCAGCACCAACAACATGAACGACAGCGCGAGGCAAACGACAAAGACGATAGCCTCGACCCGGCCTTCGGTCTGGGGGAAGCGCCGTAAAATCACTCGGCTCCCCAACTTCGGTTACTTCATCATGACCGGACGATACTTGTCTAGGTCGTCGAGTATCTTACCCGTACCTAGCACCACGCAGAACAATGGATCGTCCATGAGGTTGATCGGTAAATCGGTCTGCTCACGCAGCAGATCGGGCAATCCCTTCAGCAGTGCGCCGCCACCGGTCATCACAATGCCGCGGTCTTTGATATCGGCTGCGAGTTCCGGAGGTGTCTGCTCGAGCTGCCCCCGCAACGCGTCACAGATCTGCTGGATCGGCTCTTGCAACGCTTCGCGGATTTCGGCCGAGGAGATCTTCATGGTCTTGGGGACTCCCGAAACCTGATACAAGCCTTTGACCTCCATCTCCAATTCATCGGACATCTTATGCGCCGAACCGATGGTCTTCTTGATATTCTCGGCAGTCTGGTCACCGATCAGCAAGTTATGGTTCTTCTTGATGTAAACGACGATAGCTTCGTCCATCTCGTCGCCGCCGACGCGTAGACTGGTATCGCAAACGATATCGTTCAGAGCGATCACCGCGATCTCGGTGGTGCCGCCGCCGATGTCGATGATCATGTTACCGCTGGGTTGGTCGACCGGTAGGCCGACGCCGATGGCAGCGGCCACCGGTTCGGCCACTAGATAGACTTCGCGTGCACCGGCGTGCTTCGCGCTGTCGCGCACCGCCCTCTTCTCCACCTCGGTGATACCCGACGGTACGCAAATAATGATCCGCGGGGCGACGAAATGGCGTCGCTTCTGAGCCTGCTTGATGAATTCGCGGAGCATGTACTCCGTGACCTCGAAGTCTGCAATCACACCGTCTTTCATCGGCCGGATGGCCGCGATGCTGTCAGGCGTCTTGCCGAGCATCGCTTTTGCGTCAGCACCGACCGCGTATACCTTGCCACTGCTCTTGTCAATCGCGACGACCGACGGTTGATTCAGGACGATGCCCTTCCCCTTGATGTAAACGAGGGTATTGGCAGTTCCCAAGTCGATGGCGATATCGTTGGTGAACAGACTCCGCAAGCGCTTCAGCATGGGCTCATGCCCCTTCCATGCGGGTTCAGATCCTTCCGTCCCGATGGCCGGTATCCGGCCAAGCGTGTGCGCGTAAACTGACAATCTCGTCGTCGCCGACCACCAGATGGTCGAGCAGTTCGATGCCTAGCAATTCACCGCTGCGGCACAGTCGATCCGTGAGTGTCACGTCGTCACCGCTCGGTCGTGCACAGCCCGACGGATGGTTGTGAGCCACGATGACCGCAGCCGCCCCCATCGCCACCGCCGGCCGGAACACTTCGCGCGGATGCACCAGCGAGGCGTTCAGCGTACCGATCGACACCGTTTGCACCGCAACGATCCGGTGCCGACTGTCCAGGTAGACGGCGACGAAGTGCTCGCGGTCCAACCCCGCCAACTCGGCCCGCAACAGCGAGGCCAGATCATCCGGTCCGCGTATGGTGCGGCCGACCGTGCGCGCGTCCAGGCATCCACGCCGCCCCAGCTCGAACGCGGCACTCAGCCGCGCCGCGCGCACCCGCCCCAGACCGGGCAATGCGGCCAGCGCGTGCGCATCCGCTCGCGCGAGTGCGGACAGCGAATCAACGGCAGCCAACAAACGCAGCGCCAACTCGCCAGCAGGAACCGGACCACCGCCGCCTAACACCTGCGCCAGCAACTCGCTAGCGGAAAGGACCCGGGGGCCGAAACGGTAAAGACGCGCCAGTGGCGACTCGGAGCGGATCGCTCCGGCACTGCCAACCGCGTGCCTCCCCCCTTCTGGAAAACCTCTTATCTCTTTAATTTTCAATGCAATACAGCTAGAGAGCCAGGCGAACGAAAGTTAACAAACGTGATCCGATTGGGCAACCCTTTTTCGGCCAAGGATTTGCCGCAATACCGCATCGGCGGTATCGAGAGCCGACTGCGCAGTGCGAATGCCCTTGTCCGGTCCGGTCGGTCAATCTATCCTTCCGTCAGGAACCTCACCGGTCCAGAGGAGATTTCTTGGCAGCCTCATCGTCGGGTACAGACAGCCGCATCCTCGTCCGCAAGTACGGGGGATCGAGCCTCGCGACGGTCGAGCGCATCGGTGCGGTGGCCCGGGACCTGCGCCGAGCCCGCGAAGCGGACTACCGCTTGGTGGCCGTGGTCAGCGCCATGGGCAAGACCACCGACGAGCTGGCCCATCTGGCTCGCAGCGCCAATCCGCACCCCCCGCGCCGCGAGCTCGACATGCTCCTCTCGGTGGGCGAACGCATCACCATGAGCCTGTTGTCGATGGCGTTGGCCACGGAGTCCTGCCCCGCCATCAGCTTCACCGGCAGCCAGTGCGGCATCATCACCGATACCAGCCACACCGATGCCCGCATCCTCGAAGTCAAGGCGGACCGCGTTCGCGAAGCGCTCACCACCGGCAAAATCGTCATCGTTGCCGGATTTCAGGGAGTGAGTCTCGCCAAGGAGATCACGACCCTCGGACGCGGCGGCAGCGATACGACCGCCGTCGCGCTGGCCGCCGCGCTCGGAGCGATCCGCTGCGAGATCCTCAAGGATGTCGACGGCGTGATGTCCGCCGATCCACGCCTGGTCGCAGCCGCCCGTCGTCACGCTACCCTCGATTACGAGCAGATGCGTCAGATCGCCGTCGGCGGGTGCGGTGTCGTCCACCTACGCGCCGTCGAATACGCCGCTCGCTACCGGGTACCACTCTTCGTCGGCTCCAGTTTCCACGACGGCCCGGGCACCCTGGTCGGCGAACCCGAAATGCTCGAAGCCGCCTGCACTCCTACCGCCGCAACCACCGAGATCGCGACCACTGCCGAAACCGCAACCGATCCGGAGCCGGGCGTGCATTACCTCCCGTTGACCATGCACGTGCAGGCCGAAGTGGCCCGCTTGGCGGTGGAAGTTCCGTCGGAGCTGGCGAACCACTGGCGTGACGAGATAACACAGGCCACCGCTGACGGCGGCCTGCTCGCCGAGTGGCTCGACGAAAGCGACGGACTCCGCTGGCAGGCCATCGGCACGCCGCAACTGCTACAACCGTTGGCCGAACGCCTTCGGCCGCTAGCGCCCGCCGACGGTGTGGTTTTCATCTGGGAGGATGATCGTGCCTGCATCACGTTGACCGGCTGTCGGCCGGACAGCTGGCTGGCAGTTACCGACTACATGAGCGACCTGTTGCAGAGTTTCGGCATCACCGACGCGACCTTGTTGCCAGACGGATCGACCCTCAGATTGGTCGTGCCAGCGGTTAGCCACCGACAGCTTGCCCGTTCGATCCACAAGGCCCTTTTCGAACCGTCGGGCATCATCGGCAATCCGGGTTGAGACCGAACTCCGCCGCGAGGAAATCGCGCCAGGCCCCCGGCGGCAGCCGATCCAGCGCCTGATCGAGCCACAAGCGGGCCTGCACCTCGTTCCGCAACCGCCCTTTGTAGAGCATGACGATCCGGACCAGCGCGTGGTCGGACTTGGGGTGGCGCGGATACCCCGTGGCCAGGTCGACGTAGTTGGCCAAAGCACCGGCGAAATCGAGTTGCTTCTCTTGCAAGAACGCCGCCCGCGCCAGATCGGCCGGATCGAGACCCGCGCCCGGAATACCACACCGCGCTTCACTGAAAACCGCCACCGCTTCGTCGAGACGCCCCTGCCGGTCTAGGGCGCGGAACACGTCGCGGTAAGCCACCAGGGCCTTAGTCCCCTGGCCCGCCATACGCAACGCCCTCGCCAGCGACAATCTCGCCTCGTCATCATACGGTCTGCGTTGCAGGTAGTCGGATATCTCACCGACGGCGGCGTAAGCCTCACCCCGCTCCAGATAACGCCGCCCGGACACCAGCCGCGCCTCCGCTCGCGCGCTGGTGAGGTACCCCAACGACGTTGCAAGGACCAGGCCGAGCACAAAGCCACCCAAGTGTGCGCCATAGGAAACACCACTGCCGGTCTGCATCGCGACCAACGTGTAGACCACCTGCAGCAGGAACCAGAATCCGACCGCGACGGGAACCGCGAGATGTACCTTACCGGCGCGGTTCTGACCCTGCAGCGGAGCGAACACCCAATAGGCCACCTCGACCCGAGCGTAATACAGACGCACCAGAGCGAAACCGAGTAGCCCGGCGAGCGCCCCCGAGGCGCCGATCACCCCGACGCCGACCGGCCCGAGCCAACCGTGCATCGAGGCAACGCCGTGCGCCAGATTCCCACATACGCCGAACAGAACGAAGTAGCCGAGCATGCGAACCCGGCCCAGTTTCTCCTCCAACGGCGGACCGAACACGTACAAGTAGACCATGTTGCCCAGATAGTGCAGCCAACCACCGTGCAGAAATATCGCGGTCACCACAGTCCACGGCGCCCGGTTACCCGGCACGAAAACCAGCTCACCGGGATGCCACGGAAGTGCGTTGGGCAGATAACGGGTCCACAGCAGGAGTCCGCCCATGCCCAGCATTAGGCTGTACGTCAACAGCGGGGTACGCCGCAGCCTCTGACCGAGACCCATCGGATAGAAAAAGAAGAAATACATGACCCGCCTGGCGGCTCACCCCCGGCCAGTGTCCACAACTGTCGGACCTAGCCCGGAATATTCGCGAGTATGCCGAGCTAAGGCATACATCGGTCACTGAGCAGCCACCTTGACTGCGAGCCTCGCGCCCAATCCTGGTCACGAATCTCTTTCTAGTATTCGCGGGTCTCTTGGAGCCGATAATCCCCCAATCCATGCCGGTCGACGAACGTGAATCGCAACCCCAGAGCCGGGTAGTAC
>JAUVBS010000278.1 GCA_030591105.1 bacterium
CAGTCGCGCCACAAAAACCACGAGCGTACCGATCCCGACGATCCCGGCAGCATTCTGCACCACGGCGTACCCAACGCGGTGATGTACGGCGACTACGGCTGCGATGACCTGGCGTGGTTGCTCGCGCAATCGAACCGGCCGGATACGGTCAGTATCGAGCGGGACGGCGAGCATTTCCACCTGCCGGTCGGCCGCTTCGACAATCGCACCGACCTGACGACCTTCGTACGGGAGGACCCGTCGCGCTGGTCGCCGACCGACGTCGCCGCCTTGCGCGACGGGTTGCGCGAAGCGTTCGCGCAGCTGCAACGCGCCCGGGCGGATTGACGTGACGCTGCCGACTGATCTGAACCCGGACTTGGCCCGTCTGGCGGAGCGACTCGCGGCCGACGCCCCGTCCGGTCTCGACCTGACCGATCCTGCCCAAGAAGAACACGCCTGCACCGCTGCCGATGCTCTACTCGCAAGCGATGCGACATCAAGCGATCTGGACGCACTGGAAGCGGTACTAGCCACGCGCAAGGAGGCCTACCCGCTCCTGTTGCATCTGGCGGTCAAGCTCGCCCGTTCGCGCCGCCTCCTGGAGGCGACCGCACGCGGTGCGAACGGTCACGGCGAAGTGGGCGCCAGGTATACCGGTCACGCCGACGCCAGCAACATTACACCGCTCCACCTCTCGGTGGTGTTCGCCGTCTACAAGGAGCACCACCGCATCCTCCGAGGTGATCAACACCCCCACGGTGAGGATTTTCTGATCCGCAAGATCGGTCAGCTACAGTGGCTGTTTGCGGACCTACCACAGAGCTGCCGCTGGGACCTGACCGTGGTCGATGACGGTTGCCCGGAGAAAAGCGGCGAGCTGGCCGAGCAGATCCTCGCCTCACGGTACGGCAGCGCCAACGTCCAGGTTCTATACCTGGCCGACGCCATCGCCGACGAGCTACCGGTGATTCAACCGTTGCGGACGACGGCTGAAAGCCAGAAAGGCGGCGCGATTGCCTACGGCCTATGGAACGTCGTGCAGACACCCCGCGCCGGTCACATCGCGCTGTTCACTGATGCCGATCTGTCGACCCATCTCGGCCAGTGCGGTCTGTTGATCGACCCGCTGACGCGCGGCGACCGAGACGCGGCCATCGGCTCGCGCCGCGAACCGACCTCCGTCGTCGTCAAGAAGGGCGTGCGCAACCTGCGCGGCAAGCTGTTCATCTACCTGTGGAAACGCTTGCTGGCCAACCTGGACCACATCGTCGATACCCAGTGCGGTTTCAAGGCTTTCCGGGCCGAAGTGGTGCGTGAGATCGTTGATGATCTACTCGAGAAACGGTTCGCTTTCGATATCGAACTCTTGCTGAAGACCGAATTGCGACAACCCGGTTCGGTGGTGAAGATCCCCATCGCCTGGATCGACAGCGAGGCCGCCTCGACCACTTCCGAGCTGCAACCATACCTACCGATGCTCCGGTCGATGGCTAAGATGTACCGCAAGTACCTACCGCCGGTGGCGACCGCGGATTCATTCGCCGCCTTCATCGAAGAGCTGACCGAAGACGACTGGAATCGGTTGCTGGACCAGATCCCGCCGGCGATCACCGAGCGTGAGCCGGCCGAGTTCGGGACGTTCGCCGGGGTTAGTGTCGACGACCTGCGCGCCGTCATCCGGGATCGCTGACTCCAGCAGCGCGACGATTACCACTGGCGCCTGGCGGCGAAATTCAAGCTGTCAGCGTACGACGACTCCCTGTACACTGCGACCGCAGAAGATCCAAAACAGACCGGAGGTAGCCATGCCGTGCGGATCGGTGACGCGAACGATACTGGCCGTCGTTATCTGTACAACGCTGTTGGCGGGCTCGGCCGCCGCCCAGGACACCAACTACTGGACCAACCAGTTCGGTAACCAGGCGCGGCTCCTCGGTGGCGCCGTGATCGGCAGCGTCGGCGATATCGCCGCGGTCTACTACAACCCCGGCCGGCTGGCCCTCGTCGATACACGCGAACTGGTGCTCGGTGGCAATGTCATGCAGTACAGCGCCATCACCGTGAGCAACGCCCTCGGCCAAGGCCTCGACGTGACCTCCGCTACTTTAGGTGGCGTACCATCGCTATTTGCCGGGGAGTTCCGCGGCGCCTGGCTCGGCGATCATCGCCTGGCATATTCGTTTCTGAACCGCCACGACTTCGATATTCGTATCGAGGAGAGGGCCGATCTGACCCATCTGGCCAACGATCCAGTCGATTTTCTCGTCGCCAGTCTCGAATTCGAGCAGAGAATGAGCGACTACTGGGCCGGCATCACCTGGTCTCACAAACCGGCAGCGTGGTTGGGCATCGGCGTCTCCACATTTCTCTCCGTCCGCAACCAACGCCACCGTGACCAGATCCTGGCCCAGGCGCAAGCGGACAGCTCGGGCGGGGTGGCGCTCCAGAGCAACGACTTCGACTACGCGCACTGGGGCCTGATCTGGAAGATCGGTGTCGCCGGGCAGTTCGGTCCGTGGGATGTCGGCTTGAGCGCGACGACGCCGATAGTGCGGCTGTTCGGAACCGGGAGGGTCGGCTTCGATGAAACGTTGATCCTCCAGGATCACGATAGCGGCGGCTCCACCCACATCGTCACCGATTTCCAGCAAGAGATTCCCACTACGTTCCATTCGCCGGTCTCCGCCGGACTCGGTGTAGCCTACGATTTCGGAGCCACCCGCCTCCACGCATCCAGCGAGTGGTTCGCCGCCGTCGCAACCTATACGGTCCTGGACACCGAACCGATACCGGTGCCCGGTTCCCCGGACACCAAAAACAGCGACGTGACCGACGAGGCCGCCTCGGTCGTCAATTTCGGCGTCGGCGTGGAGCACCAGTTCAAAGAACGCTTGTCCGGGTACATGAGCTTCCGCACCGACTACAGCTCGGCCATCCCGCCTTTCGATACCAACGCCACGCTCTCGACCTGGGACATCTGGCACGTCGCCGCCGGAGCAGCTTTCCCGGTCGGAAAGACCGAGTTCACCCTGGGCGCTGTCTACGCCTTCGGGAACGACAGCCGGTTGCGTGGGATCAAACTGATCCCGGAAGAAGATCCGGACGTCGACGGGATCCTGCTACCTCAAGATCTCGAGACGAAGTTCAATCGGTTGACGTTCATTCTCGGCTTTTCGTTCATCTACTAGAACTCGTGGCAATACTCTCTCCGTAGCGAGAGTGTGTGCAGTGGTCCGCTCAGTACCCCGCCGCTTGCCCGTCCTTGCGCGACTCGCTCGCGCCGTAGTACACGTCGCTGACCCGGTCGTACATGATCGCCTGGTAGCCGCCGAACGAACCGACGTTCGTTTGCAGGCGATGGCCGCGGCGCAGCAGCTCGCGCCGGACCTCGTACGCAAACCCGGTCTCCAGCGAGACGACACCGCCGTCGGTCATCACTTCACCGGTGGGTTGCGAGGAACCGGTGTGCTAGATGCGTGGCGCGTCGCCGGCTTCTTGCAGGTTCATGCCGAAGTCCACCAGGTTGATGATGATCTGCGCGTGGGCTTGCGGCTGGGTCGCGCCACCCATCACGCCGAAGCTCAACAGCGGCTCGCCGTCGCGCGTGACGAACGCCGGAATGATGGTATGAAATGGTCGCTTAGCGGGCGCATAGCTGTTGGCCCGGCCCGGGGTCAGATCGAACAGTTCGCCGCGGTCCTGCAGTCCGAAGCCGAGCCCCGCGGGGCAGACACCCGAGCCCATTCCGCGGTAGTTGCTCTGGATCAATGAGACCAGGTTGCGGTCGGCGTCGGCGACAGTCAGGTAGATCGTGTCACCTTCTCGCAGCGCGGGGTTGCCGGCATCGACGGCTGGCGCTGCGCGGTCGGTGGCGATCAGCTCCCGTCGCGCAGCGGCGTACTCCTTGCTGATCAGCTCGGCTAC
>JAUVBS010000170.1 GCA_030591105.1 bacterium
CACCTCACTCCGCGGATGCTAGCCGACGAAGCGCGCAAACTGGCACGCAGCTCGGGGATGACCTGTCGGGTGATGGGGCCGGCCGAACTGAGCCGCCGCCACATGGGGGGGATCCTCGGCGTGGCGCGAGGCAGCGGTGAGCCACCGCGTTTGATCGTGCTGGAGTCGCGCGGACCGCAGCGACGTAGTGGTGCCAAGAGTGGCGGTCCCCGCAAGGAGTGGCCGCTGATCGCCCTGGTAGGCAAGGGTGTGACCTTCGACGCCGGCGGTATCTCGCTCAAGCCGGCGGCGAAGATGGATCTGATGAAATCGGACATGGCTGGGGCGGCGGCGGTGCTCGGTGCCACCTTGATCGCGAGTCAGTTGAAGCTGCCGGTCCGGCTGGTGACGATCGTCCCGGCGGCGGAGAACATGCCCGACGGTGAAGCGATCAAGCCGGCCGATGTGTTGAAGATGGCCTCGGGCGAGACGGTCGAAGTTCTCAATACCGACGCCGAGGGTCGGCTGTTGCTGGCCGACGCGCTCACCTACGCGGGCAACCACCGACCCGACTACTTGATCGACGCCGCGACGCTGACCGGGTCGTGCGCCGTGGCGCTGGGCAAGCACTTCGCCGGTCTGATGAGTGACGACGGCGAGCTGGTCGACGTGCTGCAGCAGGCTGGTGGCGAGACCTTCGAGCGTGTCTGGCACTTGCCGTTGATCGACGCGCATCGCAAGGCGATGGAGGGTAGCGTCAGCGACTACAAGAACCTGGGCGGCGGGCGTGAGGCCGGTATGTCGACCGCCGCTGCCTTCCTCTCTTTCTTCGTCCCCGACGGTTTGGCCTGGGCCCACCTGGACATCGCTGGCGTAGCCTGGGCCGACAGCGCCGGGCCGGTCCAGCCCAAGGGGGCGACGGGGTTCGGGGCGCGTCTGTTGGCGCGGGCGGTCCAGATCCTTGCCGGCTGACGGTGCACACCGGACGTGGGCCAGCCTGCTGAGTCACCTGGCGGAGTTGGCGATACCGGTCGTGCTGGCCAGTGTAGCCCAGACGCTCATGGGGCTGGTCGATACCTTGATGGTCGGCCGCCTCGGCGAGACCCCCATCGCCGCGGTCGGTCTGGCGACTCTTCTGTTCAGCGCCGTAGCGACGACTCTCAAGGCCCTTGATGTCGCGGCGCAGACCTTCACCGCCCGGCGGGTGGGCGCTGGGCGCAGTGACGAGGTCGGCGCGATCCTGGCCACTGCCTTGTCTTGTAGCCTGGTGTTCGGAGCTCTGCTGAGCTTGGTCGGCATGCTGTGGCCCGACGCCATGCTGCGGCTGGTCAGCGCCGATCCGGAGATTCACCGCCTCGGTGGCCGTTACCTCGTTTTCCGCTACGCCGGCCTCGTGCCGCTGCTGGTGCTGTTCATGCTGCGCGGGGTTTTCGATGGCATCGGCTGGACGCGCGTCGGTATGGTTGTCGGCGTCGGGATGAACTTGCTGAACATACTGCTGAACTGGGTGCTGATCTTTGGCAAGCTGGGAGCGCCCCAGCTCGGTGTGGCCGGTGCCGCTCTGGCGAGCAGCATCTCCGCCGTGGTCGCGGCCGTTGCCATCGCGATTTTCGGTTTGCGCCCGATGGTTCGCAAGCGGTTCCGCTTCTTCGCGCGCGGTAATCTCCAGCCCGGCTTGCTCGGACCGTTCCTGCGTGTGGGGTGGCCGCCAGCGCTGCAGACGTTCGGCATCATCGTGGCGTTCCTGCTGTTCTTCTTCGTTTTGGGCAAGATCTCCACGCTCGCGGTCGCCGCGGGAAACGTGGTGATGCGTATCGCATCGCTGTCGCTGATGCCGGGTATCGGGGTCGCCATCGCGGTGCAGACGCTGGTCGGTCAGGCGCTCGGACGCGGCGACCGCGGTACGGCGGTACGGACCGGCTGGGGCGGTGTGGTGCTCGCGCTGTTATTGATGGGGGGGATGGGAATGCTGTTCGTCGCGATCCCCGAGACATTGCTCCGCGCCTTCTCGTCGAGTGATCGGTTGATCGCAGCCGGTATACCGATCCTGCGGCTGACGGGAGTAGCACAGTTGCTGGCGGCCGTCGGTGCACCGCTGGGCGGAGCGCTGCGCGGGGCGGGGGCGACGCGGCAGGTGATGGCCGTCGATGTCCTGGTCGGTTTTGGCTTGCTGGCACCGTGTGCGTACATTTTTGGCATTGTGCTCGACGGCGGATTGATCGGTGCCTGGCTCGGTCTGCTGATCTGGTTCTTCCTGTACGCCGCCGGTTTGACTGCGCTGTTCGTCAGGGGGCGCTGGCAGTACATCGAGATTTGAGTGCACTGGCGAGAAAGCGACATGGCACGAAACGAAACAACAGCCGGCGACGGACGCCCCATCTACACGGTGGGCGAGGTCAACCGGGCGATCCAAACCGCCTTGCAGGCGTCGTTTCCCGACGTGGTGTGGGTGCGCGGTGAAGTCCAACGATTCCCGCTCGATGCCGCGCGTCGTAAACACATCTATTTCGAACTGCATGAGACGGGCGGCGGAGGGGCGGCCGGCTTCCAGGTCCAGACGGCGATCCTGGGCTGGGACCGCGATCGATTCGGGCTCGGACGCTACCTCGACGGCAGCGACCCCGACCTGCAGATCCGCGATAAACTCGAGGTCTGCTTCGCCTGCAAGGTTGATTTCTACCCGCCCTACGGCCGATTGACGTTGAAGGTCGTCGGCGTGGACAAGAGCTACGCCCTCGGCCGGCTCGAGGCGATCAGGCGCGAGACGCTGGCCTACCTGCAACAACAGCAGTTGCTAGAGCGCAACGCCCAGCTGCCGCTGGCGGAGCTGCCGCTGCGGGTGGGATTGATCACTTCGGCTGGTAGTGCGGCGGAACGCGATTTCCGTAGCGGTCTGGACGGTTCGCCTTACCCGTTCACGGTCGATATGATCGACTGTCGCATGATGGGCGAGCAGACCGAACGTCAGGTGATCCAGGCGCTCACTGCGCTGGCCGACCGCGGTGTCGATGTGATCGTGATCACGCGCGGGGGCGGTTCGCGCGCCGATCTCTCCTGGTTCGATCAGAAAGCCATTGCGGTGACGATCGCCGAGTGCGAGGCGCCGGTGATCACCGCCATCGGGCACGAGATCGACCGCTCCATCGCTGATCTGGTGGCCCAGCGATCCTGCAAGACGCCGACCGCGGCGGCGGAGTTTCTCGTGGCCCGTGTCGATGTGGCGGCCGAGCGACTCGCTGCGGTACAGGAAAGGCTGCTGGCGGAGATTGCGCTGCTGTGTGACCGTGCGGAGCGGCGGCTGCTCGTCGGTCGCGAACTCGCGGGGTTTTGTGAGCGGCGAATGCTCGGCGCACGGCTCGATCTGCACGCACGGCTCGGCCGGCTCGAGCGCAGCGTTGCTGCCCGCGTTGCGGGCTCTCGCCAAGAGCTAGCGGTCTACGGATCCCAGCTAGCAGCCAGGGTTCTGAGTGCTGTCGACCGTGCCGCGGTCGAGCAGATCCGGCGGCCCGTACGTCTGCTACGTCTAGCGGAGCGGCCGTTGACGACGGCGCGCGCTACTCTGCGGCTGCTGCGCCCGCGTCTGATACCCGAGCGGCTCTTGAGGGTTTGGCCGCGCCTGCGGGACGACGGCGACGGCCGCATGAAGCGGTTGCAGCGTCTGGCCAGCGTAGTGCGTCAGCGCCGCACCGAACGTCTGGACCACCTGATGCAGAAAGTGCGCTTGCTCGATCCTCAACGATTGCTCGAGCGCGGTTATACGCTCACCTTCGACGCCAGCGGCGAGCCGATACGGCGGGCACGCGCGGTGGCGCCGGGTGATCGCATCGATACTCGATTTACCGACGGGCAAGTGGCGAGCGTCGTGCAGCCCGGCGGCGCCGTCGGTTCCGACCACACCCGTCGCCAGATCAACAAAGGAGCACGACGTGACGGAAAGAAAGAAGACTCCGGCCAAGAAACTCTCTTTCGGTGAGGCAGTCGGCGAGGTCGAGCAGATCCTCGAACGTCTGGAACAGGAAGAGGTCGATATCGACGATCTGGGCCGCGAGGTGCAGCGGGCGGTCGAGTTGATCAAGGTCTGCCGCGAGAAGCTGGCGCGGACCGACCGCGAGGTTCGCGAGCTGGTTGCCGACTTGCAAGAGTCAAACGACGAGCAGATGGTCGCCGAGCCGACCGGCGACGCCGACTCGAACGAAGCGCCGTTCTGACGTGGCGGCGTTGATCCAGGTCCGCGATCTCACCAAGGATTACGCCATGACCCGGCGCCGCGAGGGGGTGCTCGGGGGGCTGATCGATCTGATCGCCCCGCGGAAGCATACCTTGCGGGCCGTGGACGGCGTCAATTTCACCATCGACCGTGGCGAAATGGTCGGTTACATCGGTGCGAACGGCGCCGGCAAATCGACGACGATCAAGATGCTGACCGGAATCCTGACCCCGACCAGCGGCGAAGTCAGTGTCGGCGGTATGGTGCCGTACCGGCAACGGCAGCAGTACACCCGCCACATCGGCGTGGTCTTCGGCCAGCGTACGCAGCTATGGTGGGATCTGGCGGTGGTCGAGTCTTTCCGTCTGTTGCAGAAGATCTACGAAGTGCCGCCGGCGATTTACAACGTGCAGATGGATCTGTTCGACCACCTGCTCGAGATCGGTAAGGTGCTTCACCAGCCGGTGCGCAAGCTCTCGCTGGGGCAACGTATGCGCTGCGAGCTGGCCGCCGCTCTGCTCCACCGGCCGAGCATCCTTTTCCTGGATGAGCCTACCATCGGTCTCGACGTTGTTGCCAAGCAAAACGTACGCACCTTCTTGCGCGAGGCGCGCGACCGGCTCGGCACCACCATAATCTTGACCACCCACGATCTGGGCGACATCGAGCAGCTCTGCCGGCGGATCATCATCATCGACCGCGGAGCAGTCCTGTACGACGGGTTGCTGGCCGATCTGAAGCAGCGGCTCGGCCACCGTGTGCAGTTGCACCTGGAGTTGCGAGAGTCGGTGGCCAGCGACGAACTGGCCCGGTTGACCGACCCGCTACCGGTGCGGTGGACCGAGCGCCAGGCTGGTGAGCACCTGGCGGAGTTCAGTCGTCTGGAGGTCACCTCGGCCGAGGTGATCCAGCGCGTCATCGCCAGCCATCGGATCTCGGACCTGCACATCACCGAGCCGGATATCGAGGATGTGGTCCGGCAAATCTACCGGGACGGAATGTCGCCCGTCGGCGAAGCCGTGCCGAAGACGGACACCACGCAGGATCAGGCCGATGACTGACCGCGCCCCGGCACAGCCGGCCGCAGCCGCGGCGATACCCCGTGAGGAGGCCGACCTGCTCGAGCCGTGGCGGCGGCACGGCCTTGCATCGTTGCGGCTCTATCTGAACTTCATTCGCCTGGCGTTCTTGAAGTTCCTCGCCTTCCGCCTGCGCTACTACACCGGGGTGGTCTCCTACACCATTTTTGTCGCCGGGAATTACTACCTCTTTTCGGC
>JAUVBS010000200.1 GCA_030591105.1 bacterium
ATCTGAGCCGTTGCGGTACGGGTCCAGGCAGCGCTGGCAAAAACGGCGATGGCCACCATGGTGGCGAAGAACAGTTGTCCGAGTACTCCGTGGGTCACCGCTAGCCAGATACTCGGCCGCGTGACGGCCGGGTCACTGCTCAGGGTAAAATGCCCCGTGACGCGCAGCCCCCCCAGTATGCCTTGCAAAGCAACCATGACCACGGCGAACAGTCCGAGACGCCACAACCAACGCCGCGGCTCGACCCGGTACAATTGCAGTGCCAGCACCACTGTCGTCAAACCAACCAGTGCTCCGAGCAGCCGGTGTCCATGCTCGTAGTAGATGCCGCCGGTCATGCGGGACAGCGGGTAAAGAAACATGTTGTAACCGTAGGAGTTGGGCCAATCGACGACCGCCAGTCCGGCCTCGCTGCCGGTGACGATACCGCCGACGATCAGCAGCAAGAAGGTTGCGGCGGTGCCGACGACCGCCAGCGCGGCCACTCCGTTATGGCTGAACCATGTGGTGTCCACCGAGCGTTGCGAACGCCCGAGCGTGGCTCCCAGACCCCCGAGCAGCGAGCTGACCAGCAGCGATCCCGGCAACCACCAAAGCGCCGACGGGACGATCGTTCCCGGCTCAGAACCGCTCAGCAAGCTGCCCAGCACCAGCAGGTTCAAGGTTGCCGCAATCAGTCCAGTCAGCAGGCCGGCGACGAGTGGACGGTTGCTCACGCGGCCGGCGATGTAGCCACCGCTGACCAGACAGAGTAGAAGCAGGCAGAGTAACAGCCAGCTCGGTGTGCTCACGCCGGGGAATCGGCAGATGTAGCCCACCGTCCACATCACGACACTGGTGCCGAAGCCGACCGCCAGCAGACCGGAGCCGTCGCTGCGGGCGCCGGTCTCGGCGACGGCGGCCTTGTCGTCTCCGCTGTGTTCAGCCGAAAGCAGGGTGCTGCGCGAGCCAACGGACATCACAATCCCTTCCCTTTACCTTCCCTGGGCGCTTCTCTTGGCCCTTGTCTTGGCGGCCATGGTCCGCTTCGTATACCATATACGAACACTATGGATTTTAACACTCAGTTTCAGAATCGGCCAGTGTGACCGCAATCCCGATGGGATGAAACCCGAGAATAGGCAGGAATCGGCCTGATCGCCACACTTGACCGGTATTCTGGCTGCGAGAGCCCCCGATGCGCCGATTAATCACCGACTACCTCGAGCTGTCCAAAGCACGACTTTGCGCGATGGTTTTGATCACCACTGCGGTCGGTTACATTCTGGCCCGTCCGGCTGCTCCGCTCGGCTGGCCGCTGGTCTGGACGTTGCTGGGCACGGCTCTGACGGCTTTTGGAGCCAACGCCCTGAACCAACTGCTCGAGAAAAAGCGCGATGCGCAGATGGAGCGGACACGGCTGCGTCCAATCCCGACCGGCCGGATCTCCGAACGCGCGGCGTTTGTCTTCGGGATCGGCGCAGCGCTTACCGGGATGCTGATCCTCGCCCTGCTCGTCGGCCGGTTACCCGCGGCCTTGGCCTGTGGTACGTTCCTGGTCTATGTCCTGGTCTATACCCCCTTGAAACCGGTCACCAGCCTGAACACCGTGGTTGGCGCGATCACCGGCGCTGTCCCGCCAATGATCGGTTGGACGGCGGCGACGGGGCAACTCGATCTGGGCGCTGCGTTGCTCGGCGCACTGCTCTTCGTGTGGCAGGTGCCGCACTTTTTCGCCCTGGCCTGGCTCTACCGGGCAGACTATGCGCGCGGCGGTTTCCGCATGTTGCCGGTGCTCGATCCGACCGGCCACCTCACCTTTAGGGTCTTGCTCATGTTCGCCTTTTTGCTGTTGCCGCTGGGATTGGTGATCTTCCTCGCCGGCGTTGCAGGTCGGTGGTTCGCCCTCGGTTCCCTGGTTCTCGGTTTCTGGTGGGCGGCGTTCGGCGTGAACCTGTTGCACAGCGGTTCGGACCGCGACGCGAGGCGGGTCTTCCTCGCGAGTCTCATCTACCTGCCGGCGATGCTGGGGTTGATGGTGGCCGACAGCCGGCCACACCCTCGTCGCGGTGCGGCCGATATCTTTCCCGTCGCCGCGGCGTATGCCGACACCGACACGCCTGCTTTCGTAAATGACGCCGAGCCAGTCGACGACACGGTCAACGACACGGTCAACGACGGGGTCGACGACGGGGTCGACGACGCGGCCAACGATGTGGTCAACGACGGGGTCGACGACGGGGTCGACGACGCGGCCAACGATGTGGTCGACGATGCGGTCAGCGACCGGTTTGGTGAAGACTCTCTGCCGCCGGACGATTGCGGAGCGGCGCCTTGACCGCTGGTGGGCGCGATGAGCGGCCTAGCAGGCGCGGGACGGGCGGTCTCCGCTGGTTGTTCCTCGCTGCAGCGGCGTTCTTTCTCCTGGTCGGCTACCTGCAGATCCGCGGTATCGTACGCAGCGGCCGTATCGCCGCGGTGGGCGATGGCCGCAACGTCGCGAGCTACGGATTCGACCTGACGACCTGCCTCGTGCCCCGGGCGACCCTCGTCGCCGCGGGCATGCCCAAAGACACGCTCGAACCGCTGAACATGCAGTATTTACTGACCGCCGCGCAGGTCGACTCGCTCAATGCTGCGGAGCGCGGCAAGTATCTGGTGCCGGACGATCTGGTGATCGGCGTGGTGATCGGCGGTGTGCCGCGGGCTTATCCGACCCGCGTGTTGGACTGGCACGAAGTGGCCAACGATACCCTCGGCGGTCGGCCCATCGCGGTGACCTGGCATCCGCTCTGCGGCAGCAGCGTCGTGTTCGATCGGCGGGTCGCCGGCGAGACGCTCACGTTCGGTCAGAGCGGCTTGCTGACCAACTCCAACCTGCTGTTGTACGACCGGCGCGACGACACGGCCGACGAGAGCCTGTGGAGCCAGTTGCAGGCGCGGGCCGTCGCGGGTCCCGCCGCCGGTTCCGTCGCGGGCCCTGCTGCTGGTCCCGCCGGCGTGCGGGGTGATTCGCTGATCGTCTTGCCCCACGTGCTGACCAGCTGGAGCCGCTGGCGTGCGGCGTACCCGCAGACCACCGTACCACTGCCGGATCCGAGCCGGCGCAAGAGCTACGCCCGCCGGCCCTACGGTTCCTACGAGGGGTCGGATCTGCTGCGCTTTCCCGTCGCGCCGCTGCCACCACCGGCTGGGCATCGGTACAAGAGTCGCATCCGGGCCGAGCGACGTACCGACGGCTGGGATGTTGAGTTCGTCGATGTCAGTGAGGAGCCGGCCGAATCACGCAGCGATCCCGCTTTACCTACCGTCTACGCATACTGGTTCGCCTGGTACGCGGCCCAGTCGCCGATTCGCTGATCGGCCATGATGATAACGAGTTGCTGCTATTTGACCTGGCGTGAAAGTTCGGTGTTGTGAGACAGTGGGCGCCGGAAGTCGGCGTCTGTGGGGCTGGCGGTGAGGGAAGCAGGATCGATCCGACTCACCGGCGGAGTGCGAAGAAAAACCAAGGAGGGAAAGTACATGCCACTCGCGAAACGTATGACCGCGGAGTTCATCGGGACGTTCTGGTTGGTGTTTGGCGGCTGCGGCGCTGCGGTGCTCGCCGCAGCGGTTCCCGGGGTTGGGATCGGTTACGTCGGTGTCGCGCTGGCGTTTGGACTGACCGTCCTGACCATGGCGTTCGCCATCGGACACATATCTGGTTGCCACCTGAACCCGGCCGTGTCCATCGGTCTGTGGGCAGGCAAGCGGTTCCCGGCCAAAGATCTCCTGCCGTACATCGTCGCGCAGGTTGCCGGGGCGATCTTGGGCGCCGGCGTTCTCTACCTGATCGCCTCGGGTCAGGCCGGATTCGACATCAACGGTGGTTTGGCGTCGAACGGCTACGGTGAACACTCACCGGGCGGCTACTCGTTGATGGCTGGGCTGGTGGCGGAGGTGGTGCTGACCTTCATGTTCCTGTTCATCATCCTCGGGGCGACCGACCGGCGGGCTCCGCTGGGCTTTGCTCCCATCGCCATCGGTCTGGGTCTGACCCTGATCCACTTGATAGGCATTCCGGTAACCAACGTGTCGGTGAACCCGGCGCGCAGTACGGGTCCGGCGCTGTTCGTGGGTGGTTGGGCCATCGCGCAACTCTGGCTCTTCTGGCTGGCGCCGATCGTCGGTGGCATTCTCGCCGGGCTGGTCTATCCGCGTGTGGCAGGCGAGGCCAAGAGTACGGACTAGGTGGGAATTACGCTCGCTGATACGGGCTTGTGCGGACCGGTACGGATCAACTTTTCGATCCGACCGGTTCGCGATAGGGGTCGCGCTGGCGAGCCGGTGTCGGCGGTGCCGGAGCGGGGGATAGCAACGGCGGAGTACTGTGATCCGTCGTGATCGATGTGTCCGTGACCTCGCAGTACTCCTCGCTGATCGCGGTGAATGTGTCGACGTGCGAGAGCATCAGGTCGGCCAATCGTGGATCCAGATGGTGGCCGCTTTCGACGTTGATGATATCGAGCACCTCGTTCAACGGCATTGCCTTGCGGTAGACGCGGTCGCTGTAGAGAGCGTCGAAAACATCGGCGACGGCGACGATGCGGCCGTAGAGGTGAATCTGCTCGCCGACCAGACCACGCGGATAACCGCGCCCATCCCACCGTTCGTGGTGTTCGTTGGCGATGATCGCCGCGGATTTGAGGACCGGACGTTCGGATTTGGTGAGGATCCGGTACCCGATGGTCGTATGCGAACGCATGATCTCGAGTTCTTTGCGGGTCAGGCTACCCGGTTTGTTGAGGATGCTGTC
>JAUVBS010000215.1 GCA_030591105.1 bacterium
ATTGACAGGACCGGCGCACCGGTCGACCCAAATGAGCCCGCCGTAGCGGTCACGTTGACGCCGCGGCAGCAATGCGACTTGGAGATGATCGCCATCGGCGCCATGAGCCCGCTCGAGGGGTTCATGACCGAGGCGGACTGCAACAGCGTCTGCGACGAGATGAAGCTGAGCGACGGCACTCTCTGGCCAATGCCGATCACCTGCGCGGTGGACGGCGCGACGGCCGGCAAGGTCAACCCCGGCGACCGCGTGGCGCTCAAGGACGACGCGGGCCGGCTCCTCGGCTATCTCAACGTCAGCGAGAAGTACAAGCCGGACAAGAAAAAGCAAGCGGTCAAGGCCTTCGGAACCGACGACGTTGCCCATCCCGGCGTCAAGGTGCTGATGGAGGAGGGTGACACCTGCCTGGCCGGGGTCATCGACGTGACCACCGTTCGTCACGGCCCGATGTTCCCCGAGCATCGCTTGACCCCGGCGAAGACCCGGGCCGAGTTCGAGCGCCGCGGCTGGAAGACGGTCGTCGCGTTCCAGACGCGTAATCCGATCCACCGCGCCCACGAGTACATCACCAAGTGTGCGCAGGAGCTGGTCGACGGTCTACTGATTCATCCGTTGATGGGCGCCACCAAGGACGGCGATATTTCGCCCGAGGTACGGATGAAGTGTTACGGGGTTCTGATCGAGAACTACTACAACACCGAGACAACGATGCTTTCGATCATGCCGGCCGCCATGCGCTACGCGGGTCCGCGCGAGGCGATCCTGCACGCGATCTTGCGGCAGAACTACGGGTGCAGTCACTTGATCGTCGGGCGCGACCACGCCGGCGTCGGCGACTACTACGGCACGTACGACGCGCAGCAGATCTTCGACACGCTGCCCGACGGGGCCCTCCATATTCAGCCGATGAGATTCGAGCACGCCGCCTGGTCGAAGAAGGCGGGCTGTATGGTCAGCCGGAAGTCGTTCCCCGCGATCAAGGGAGACCAGATATTCCTCTCGGGAACGAAGGTTCGCGAGCTGTTGTCAAAGGGCGAGCGCCCGCCGGTCGAGTTCACGCGAGCCGAGGTCGCGGAGATTCTGATCGACTCCATGAAAAACGCCTGACAAACGTAGGGTGCGTCCCAGACGCACCATTTGAGCCGCGGGCTTTTAGCCCGCGCGGCGTATCCGCGCAGGCTAAAAGCCTGCGGCTCATGCTCGCACGAGTAAACATGAACGGATCATCCGCCAAAAGCACCCGCGACGGCACGGCGATCGTACCCGCCCAAGTCGCCGACGCCATCAACCAGATGCGCCGGCCGATCGCGATCGCCCACGTTCGCCCCGACGCGGACGCGCTGGGCTCGATGTTCAGCATAGCCTTGGCCTGGGCCAACGACGCGGTGACGCCCAGGGTGGCGTTGCCGCCGGGCTCGCTCTCGCAGCGACTGGCTTTTCTGTTCGACATGGCGGACGTACCCGTTGCTACATCTGAAGATTTCGTACAAGCGGATGGCTTTATCACGCTGGACACCGCCAAGCAGTCCAGGTGCCACGTGGGGACGGAACTGAAAGATACCGACTGGCGGAAGGGTCGGCCCCTGGTCAACATAGACCATCACGGCACCAACACCATGTATGGTAGCGTGGATTGGGTGGTAGCCGACGCGAGCAGCACGTCTGAGATGGTCTATTACCTGCTTCGTGCCGCTGGCAAGGAGGTCACGCCGACGATTGCCGCGCTTCTGTTCGCCGGCATCCAGACGGACACGAGCGGCTTCGCCCTGCCGAACACGACGGCCTCGGCGCTGCGGGCAGCCGGGGAGTTGGTCCACGCCGGCGTGGACGTGGGCGACTTGGGTGAGCGCCTCTGCCATAGCCAGTCCCGGTCGGAGTTCGCTCTGCTGCGCGTCATCTATGATAATACGAAGGTTGTCGCCGACGGGCGGATCGCCTATAGCACCGCGAGTTATCAGGAGATCACCGGTTCAGGCTGCACGGCGGCTGACATCGACGATCAGATCAGCGTGGTCCGGGCCCTTAACGGCGTGCAACTGGCCATGCTCTTTACCGAAGGCGAGCCGGGGAAAACGCGGATCAACTTCCGAGGCGCCGGCGAGGTAACGGTCGTAGAACTGGCTGGCCGGTTCAACGGGGGCGGGCACTCCCGCGCGGCCGGTGCCCTAGTCGATTCCGGTCCGGAGGAAACCGTCGAGCGCGTGCTGCCCGCAGCCATCGAACATCTGTCCAGCCTGTCCCCTTCGTCCTCCTAATCCAGGTCAATACCCCCACAACGGATCGCCAGACCCGATCCCGCTTAGTCATGTGGTTTGAGTCTGGTACGACGGCGCCAGAACCTCGTTTGCGAGCCGCAGCCGTCAGTGATGTAGCGTCGAGCGCAGGTAACCGACCGCGTTTTGCAGGGCTTCCATACCGAGGCGTCTGGTGTCGGTTTCGATGATGAGGGGGCCGGCATACCCCGTGGCGCGAAGGTTCTCCAGAACGCGCGGGATGCGGGCGTCGCCGGCGCCGAGTGCGGCCGGCCCTCCGTAAGAGACGCCCGGATTGGGTGAGGCTGCGGCATCTTTCATGTGCACGTTGTGGATTCGGCCCTTGAGCGTGCAGACCGCTTGAGCCGGATCGTCCGTGCCGTAGATCACGAAGTTGCCGGGATCGAAGTTGACGCCCACGTTGTCCCGCTTGACCGCGTCGATAAACCGCGCCAATACCCGCGCGGGCTCCCGGCCGGTTTCGATGAGCAACCAGAGGTCATGCTCGCGCAACAGGCCAGCTACCTCTCGCACTCTTTCAACGAGCTTCCCGTACATGGCTTCGGCGGGGTCATCCGGCACCGTACCGGCGTGGACCGAGATTGACTCGCACCGCAGCGCCGCGGTCAGTTGGGCGGCCTGCCGGGTCAGCTCAAGCCGGAGGGCGTATTCCTCGTCAAAGCCATATCCACCCGTGGCGGCGATACGCCCGATGGAGGCGTAGTCCTCACGTTCGAAGGCGACAAACGGCGAGATAATCTTCACGTCAGCCAAACGCGCGGCACGGGCGATAGCGGTCGGATCGGCCGTCCTGACGGATCGTTCAGTGAAGAACCCCACCTGCGCGATGCGCAGAGCGAGTTTCGAGGCTGCGTACTCGATGCCGCTAACTACGTCGTACCGGGAGATTGACCAGGTGCAGACGCCGATCTTCGTTGTTTTCATGTCTGGGATCACCAAAGCGTGGTCCCGCGCCGGCTACCAGGCGGGCCAACCAGGCGGAGGGGGCTCGTTCCCCTCGGCGGTGCGGAAATAGCTGACCGCCGCGTTGCCCCCCCGATGTGCCCCATGTTCTCGTTCGGCCGTGACGGTCCCGGTTAATCCCCGTCCAGCACGACGTTGTCGAGGTCTCCGGTGTCGGCACCGACGATGTACTCGCCGCGGATTTGCAGGTCTGCGAGCGCTCCGAGCACGGTTCGGATATCGTCTTCAGACGCGAGCGAGCCGTCGTCGAGCCGCCACTGCTCCGACGTGTCGAGCCGGACGGAGTATGAGGTCCAACCGGTACCGGGATTCGCGAGCGTATCGAGGTAGATCGTTATTCCGCCGCCGGTCAGGATCACGTCGCGGCTGTCGAACTGGTCATTCGTGCCGGACTGCTTGAGGTCGAACGTCAGCGTCTGGCCGTAGGAACCGCTGGCGTCGCCATAGAACTTGGCGGCGGCCTGCCAGCGCCAAGTACCGCCTTGCACGTCGTCGTCGGCCTTGAGGTGGCCGCCGGGGTTTCCGCCGGTGGACTCCCATTCGGGCACGCCGGTGCCGCCCTCGACGTCGCCGGTCACGCGCCAGGCCTCGTCGCCGCCATCGAACGCGCTGCTGACCGTGCCGAGCGGCGTGGACGTATCGATCGTGTCGTCCTCTTCGAAGAAGACCGTGACTACCTTGTCGGCATCCATCGTGATTTTGATTCTGGGCGAGGTCTCATTCCAGGGCGCGGCGCCGCCCCAGCCGGCGAATCGGTACCCGCGCGCCGGCAATGCCGTCAGCCACACCTCATCCTCGAAGGCGTACGTGCCGTCCTCACCAGGTAGCGGGTCCGGGTCTACCGAACCGTCACCTTCGACCACACTGATCGTCAGCCGGCAAGGCGTTTCGAAAATGGCGTAAACGAGCTTGTCGCTATCCATTAGGACGGTGGTGGACGGGATCGTTCCAGTTGCGTCGCCCTCCCAGCGAATGAACTCGTAGCTGGTACCCTCGTCGGCGGCCGCGGTCAGCGCGACCATGGTATTGGGGGCGTAGGGGCCGTCGGGCGGGTCCGACTTCACGGTCCCTCCGCCGACCGGGCGTACGGACAGCGTGAATCCGTCGTTCTCAAAGACGGCGACAACGGTTTTGTCGCTGTCCATCGTGAGCTCAATCGAATCGGATCCGGAACTGGCGTCGCTTTCCCAGCGCACGAAGTGCCAGTTTGCCGCCGGTGTGGCGGTGATCGTGACTTCATCTTCAAAGTCAAAGGTCCCGCCTTCGGGGGTGACGGTGCCCTGCCCGGTTACGCTGGTGCCCAGCGTGAACTGGTCACTCTCAAACACGGCCCCAACCATGTGGTTGTC
>JAUVBS010000330.1 GCA_030591105.1 bacterium
CTAAGGGCGTCAACGCCCTGCGTAGCCCCGATCGTGCTGTCGTGCTGATCACGCACTACCAACGTCTGCTCGACTACATCGTGCCCGACACGGTCCACGTGCTCGCCAACGGCCGAATTGCCCACTCCGGCGACAAGAGCCTGGCGCTCGAGCTCGAAGACAAAGGCTACGCATGGATCGCGGAGGGACGCGACGCAACGACTGCACCCGGGGCTCGGCCCGCATGACCTCCGGCGCTTCTTGCCACGCGGCGAACAGCGCTTCGACAAACAGATCGGGGTCGAATTCGGCCAAGTCTTCGGCTTGCTCCCCGACGCCGACATACTTCACCGGTAAGCCGATGGTCTCGGCGATGGCCACGACGATGCCACCCTTGGCGGTGCCATCGAGTTTGGCCAGGATCAGTCCATCCACGGGAATCGTCTCGGCGAACACCTTGGCCTGAGCCAATCCGTTCTGACCGGTATTCGCATCGACGACCAACAACGTCTCCGGCGGCCTTCCAGTCTTCTTCAGAATGACACGGGCGATCTTGCCCAACTCGTCCATCAGGTTGGTCTTGGTGTGCAGACGGCCTGCCGTATCGACGATCACCACGTCGTGACCGCGCGCTGCGGCCGCTGCCAGAGCGTCGTGGACCACGGCCGCCGGATCGGCCCCGCTCCCCTGTTGCACACATTCGGCGCCGACGCGATCGGCCCAGATCTGCAGCTGCTGCACCGCGGCCGCACGGAAGGTATCGGCCGCCGCCAGGAGTACCGATTGGCCCTGACTTTGCAGCATGTGAGCCAGCTTGGCAATACTGGTGGTCTTGCCGCTGCCGTTGACGCCGACGACGAAGATCACACGCGGTGCCGCAGCCGCGTCCAGCGTACCAACGCCCGCGGTAGACGGATCTGCGGCCGCGGGATCGGCGGTGCCGTCGCTCACCGGCGGCTGTCGATGGGCCGTCTGCGCCGAATTCTGGCGCTGCTGTTCCTTCTTCTTCTTTTTCTTTTTCTTTTTCTTTTTCTTCCCGCCGGCCGCGTCGCTGCCAGCCCAGTCCGGCGGGCTGACGCGTGGCTTAGCGGTGGTGAGGATTTTCTTCACGTCGGAGCGGATTACCTGCATCACCGCATCGAGCGAGGCATTTTCGCCCTCTTGCTGCAACCGACGCTCGATGTTCTGGACGATGGCGACGCTCGACTTGACCCCCATGTCGGCACCGATCAGCAGCTCCTCGATCCGATCGAGCGTCTCCTGGTCGAGCGTGACCTTACCGGTTAACAGTTGGCGCAAGCGGCCGGACAGACCAGCACTGGTCTTGCGTAGGCCGACGCGAAAACGATCGACCGTAGCTCTGATCACTGCTCGGCCTCCATGCCACGCTGCGGCTGAACGTCGGTAGAGAGTGGCGCGGCGGAGCCGTCCGCGTCGGCACCGACAACCTCCTCACCTGGCTCGATGGTAAAACGCATACCGCTGTCCGTTTGCTGGTCGTCCGTCAGAATCTCCCGCACCGACTCGGTCCGTTCGATCCGCCGCCGACGGCGGGCGATGGCGTCGCCCAGCTCGCGGTCGCTCTGGGAATCGGCGACATCGCCGAAGGTCACCGACACGATGGCGCTGACGCCCTGCTCCATCATGGTCACGCCGTAAAGATGGTTGGCCGTCTCCATGGTTAGCTTGTTGTGCGTGATCACCAAGAACTGCGTGTTCGTGGAAAACTCGCGCAGCATACGTACGAAACGCTGGATGTTCGAGTCGTCGAGCGGCGCGTCGGCCTCGTCGAGCACGCAGAAAGGCGACGGCTTCACGAGATAGACGGCGAACAGGATCGACAGCGCGGTCAGACAGCGCTCACCACCCGACAGGAGCGACACGTGATCGATGACCTTGCCGCTCGGCTGGGCAACGATGTGGATGTCGCTTTCGAGGGGATCTTCGGTACGGATCAACCGCAGATCGGCTCGGCCACCGCGGAACAGTGTCTGGAAAACCGCGACGTAGTTGCGCCGCACTTCTTCGAAGGTCGTCGCGAACAGCTTCCGCGCGGTACGGTTGATCTCGGTGACCGCCTTCTGCAGATCGTCTTTCGCCTGCTCGACGTCGTCGCGTTGGCCGGTCAGGAAATCGAGCCGCTCTTTCTTCGTGTCGTACTCTTCGAGGGCAAGATGATTGATCGGGCCCAGCCCCCCGAGTTTCTGACGCAGGGTCGCCAGCAGCGTATCGGCCTGTTCCTCTGAAAAGACCTCTTCGTCGCGCTCGAGCTCGCGAGGCAGATCGTCGTAGTCGACCGCCGTGACCAGGTCGACGAAGCTACCGCGGTATTCCTGTTCGATCCGCTCTTCGAGGTTGTTGCGCTGTAAATCGAGGGTCGCCAGCCGCGTCTCGATCTCGTGGCTGCGGTCCTTGTATCCGCTCCTTTGCTGCTCGATGTTCTTGACGCGATCGTGCCAACCGGCGGTCTCTTGATGCAGAGCCTGGATACTCTCGGCGGCGCCGCGGAGAATCTGCCGCCGACGCTCCCGCTCGGCGAAACTCTCGGCCAACCGCTGCTTACCGTTGGTGTGTTCCTCGTCGAGGGTTATCAGTTCCCGTTCACCCAACTCGATTTCTTGCTGCATCCGCTCGCGGCGCGCATCGAGCTCGGCAACGCTCTCGCGCAGGTGGTTCAGCGCTGTTTCACACTCACGTTTCTCTCCCTCGCGGCGCTGGTGGATCAGACGCAGTTCTTCGACCTCAGCGCGCGTCTCGTCGCGCTCGAGCTCGGTCTTCTCGGTGGAGAGGCGCAGATCGTCGCGTCGCGTCGTACTGTCTTCGCGTTGGCGTCCACTCTCCGCGAGCAGATCGTGCGCCTGACCCTCCTCGGCGGCGATCGCCTCCAGATCGGTGTCGAGTCGAGTCTGCTCAGCAGTCAGATCCACCTGGCGACGCTCAGCCGCTTGCCGGCCATTCTCCAGCTGCGCAATTTCAATCTGCGTGCTGCCGAGCCGTTCGTCGAGCGTCGCGAGCTCTTCACGTCCGCGGGCTAGTTCTGCGCGTATGCTCTCACGCCGCTGCTGGTTCTCGGTCACCTTGGTCTGCGCCCGTTCTGCCTGGAGCTGGCGATCGTCGACATCGGCGGCGAGTTGCTCGATCTTCTCACCGCGACCGAGGAGACTGGCCTGTTCCGCAGTCTGTTCGGTCTGGCGATGGCCTCCCCGCACGACGCCATCGCTGGTCACCAGCAAACCGGTGAGGCTGACACACACGGCCGGCCACGGCCCGGCGTGGTCCAGCGCCGCACTGGCGGCGGTGTCGTCGTCCGGGAATACCGCCGTTGCCGCAAGCAGCCGCGACAAGTGGGGAATTTCGGGCACCTCGCTCCCGACAATATCGAGGGCGGGGACACCCCCGCGCGGGGGCTGCAGTTGATCATCC
>JAUVBS010000069.1 GCA_030591105.1 bacterium
CCGATGTCTGGGCGACCGCCGGGCAACTCCGGGCAGCTGCGGCCGACGGTGCGGCCCAGCCGGTGCCGATAACCGAATACCAGGCCGGTTCGTACGACTCTCTGCTGGCGCCTCTGCTGGACGACGCACGCCGTGACAGCTATCGGTGTTGGTTGGCGGCCGCGCACAATGGGTCGGCCGAGACGACCCTCGCCCGTCTGTACGAATTGATGGCCGGCGCCGAATGGGCCGCACCGATCTTAGCGGCGCCGGCGGCTCGGTCCCGTGTCGAAGGACTACTGGCCAGGCTCGGCGACGAGAGTGTGGCAGCACTGGTGCGGCGTCCGTTGTGGGAGGCGTGGTGGTACGAGGTGCTCGCATTGAATGGCCAAGCTGGCCCTGCCGAGCGTCGGCCCGTGGTGACGCTGAGCAGTGCTGATCGAGGTGGCGGTCGACTCGCCGCCGACGGGGTCTACCTCTGCCTGGGCACCGAGCCGGCCCGCGTGCACTACCGCGTCCTGGGCCGTATCACCGACCGCAGTCTGGTCCTCTATCAGGAACGTTCCCCGCTCCCTAGCAGCGGTGACGGCCAAGATGGCGCGCCAAGCGGCAGCTAGAGTCTGCTAGGGGTAGCTCTTGTGCCGCTGCCCACCGCTTGTTACCATCGAGAGCGGTGCGCGCCGGCTGGCGGCGTGCCTGATTACATAAAGGAGTCGACGATGGATCTGCCCTTCGAACCGTACCGCATCAAGGTGGTCGAGAGAATCCAGCGAGTCAGCCGCAGGGAGCGGTTCGCTCATTTGGAGACCGCCGGCTACAACGTCTTCAAGATACCGTCGGAGGCTATTTACGTCGATCTACTGACCGACAGCGGAACCTCGGCCATGAGCGACCAGCAGTGGGCCGCCATGATGACGGGCGACGAGGCCTACGCGTGCAGCCGTAGTTTCGAGATCTTCGAGCAATCCGTCCGGAGCCTCTTCGGCTTCCAGCACATCATCCCGACTCATCAAGGACGGGCGGCCGAGGGGCTGCTCTTTGCCGTCGCCGTCCGACCGGGAGATGTCGTTCCGAACAACATTCACTTCGACACCACCCGCGCCAATGTCGAGCACGTCGGCGGCATCGCCATCGATTGCGTGTGCGACGAAGGTCTCGAACCGGCCCTCGAGGCGCCGTTCAAAGGCAACATGTCGCTCGAGAAGCTCGACGCGGCGTTTGTCAAATACGGCCGCGAGCGGATCCCGCTGGTGATGCTCACCATCACGAACAACAGCGGTGGCGGCCAACCGGTGTCGGTAGCCAACGTGCGCGAGGTCAGCGAGTACTGCCGCGAGCGCGGCGTGCCGCTGATCTTCGACGCCTGTCGTTTCGCCGAGAACGCCTGGTTCGTCCAGCAGCGTGAATCGGCGTACGCCGACCGGAGCGTTGCCGACATCGCACGGGAGATCTTCGCCTTCGGCGACGGTTGTACCATGAGTGCCAAGAAGGACGGCCTGGTGAACATCGGCGGTTTCCTCTGTCTGAACGACGAGGCTTTGGCGAGTGAAGTGACCAACTTGCTGATCCTGCGCGAGGGTTTTCCGACCTACGGAGGTTTGGCGGGCCGCGACCTGGCGGCGATTGCCCAAGGCCTGCGCGAAGTGACCGATCCGGAGTATCTGAGCTACCGTATCGGTCAGGTTGCGCGGTTGGGACGTCGGCTCGACGAACTCGGTGTACCGATTCTGCGACCGACCGGTGGCCACGCTGTCTATATCGACGCGCGGGCGACTTTACCGCATATTCCGCAGCGCGAATTTCCCGCCCAGGTTTTCACCGCGGCGCTCTACCTGGAGTCGGGTGTCCGTGCGGTGGAGATCGGTAGCCTGATGTTCGAACATCGCGATCCCGACACGGGCGAACCGGCGTTTCCCGCGATGGAGTTGGTGCGTCTGGCGGTGCCGAGACGTGTCTACACCCACACGCAACTCGATTACGTGGCCGAAGGATGTGCCCGGGTGGCCCATCTGGGTGATCGTTTGCACGGGCTGGAAATCGTCTGGCAACCGCCGGCCCTGCGCCATTTCACCGCCGCGCTCCGACCGCTGGCCGGCGGGGAACTCGTGGCCCAGGCCTGATCTGACAGGAGGGGCGTAGTGCGGGTGGTCTGCGTGCCCACCGAAGACCCTCTGGCCGAGATGGTGACGGCCGTCGCGGCTTCGGCCGCACGGCGGCTGGGGCTCGACCCGCGTCTGGCGTCGTTGACGGTTTGTCTCGACGACATAGCCGACGACCCCCGGGTTTGGTTCGCGTTGCGGTCGGCTGGACCCGCGACGCCGCAACGTTGGCTAGCTACGATCTATCTGCACCCTGACCGGATTACAAGGGACCGTCCTGGGCGATTGTCGCTGGTACCGGACCGGCAGATTTGGGAACGTGCCGACGTTCCGAGCGAGGCAGCAAGTCCGGGTCCGGATGACTTCCGGCGAACGAAGGCGGAACGGAGCTTGTTTCACCAGCTGCTTTGGGTCGAGGATTTGATCACCGAATTGATCACGCCTGATGAACTACCCCGCGCCCTGGTCGAAGCGTTCCAGGAAGGATGGGCGGCGACGGTGGACGGTCGTCTCCGGCGCCGGCATCTGCCCGGGCACTCGGTGGCCGATCGCCGGGCGAGTTTCTCGCGATTATTCTCGCGGGCCGGAGTACTGTTGCCCGAGCATTGGCGCATCTTTCACCGTCTCTGGGAGGGGGCGGTTACCGATCAGGAAGCGGTCCTCGCCCAGGTCAGGCGACTACCGCGCCTCACCTGGCGTCATCAGTAACAGTAGCGGTCGCCAGCATTTGCTTTTTTGGCCGCAAAGCCCCAATTTCATGGCAGCCCGGATACCGCTCAGCCTGTGGTTGACGGTCATCCGGCCGGGGAGTAGGATCCCCCGTTGATGCCAAGAAGCTGGACGATTGTCTGGCCGGCCGGGTTCGTTCCGTCGGCCGACGAGGCGCGGCTCATCCCCTGGGAGGTTTGTCAATGTCCGCTGTTTCGGTCCCGCGTCGCTGGGTGCTGCCATTGCTGCTCGGCGTTCTGATCAGCCTGACGTTTTCCGGCCTGGTGGGTTGCGGGAAAAAGCAGGAAGTCGACCCGTACGTCTACACTTCCCTGCGCGCAGTCATGCACGGCGACACGCTCAGCCCGGGTTTTCTATTCGAGATCGACGCGCCGCAGTTCGAGTTCGTGCGCGGCAACGTGGCTCTCGTTCGCGAAGGTAACGAACTGGAGTTCCTGGTCGCCGACGACCTCGAGAATCGCTACGCTTCTTTGAGTGGGGCGTTGCTCGGTGTGGTCAAGACGTTTACCCCCTCGCCGACGCATCTTATGCTTTTCCGGATCAAACGCGGCGGTGTCATCGAGGCCGACAGCTTGCCCAGGCCGGAGTACACACTGCCGAAACTGTTGCGTGCCGGTGCCATCGATCTGGAGACACCAGGGGCAGCTCTGCCGGATATCAGCTGGCGGAAGACCGCGAGCCTCAAGCAGTTTCTACCCGAAGAGGAAGACGACGATCTGCTGCAGATCCAGACCGGAATAAAAGATTTCGTGTGGGTGCCGGCGCACGACCTACCCGACTCGGTGCGTGCGAACCCCAGCGAGCAGGACATGGCGTGGTACGCGGTTTTCCCGGAAGCGACGCTGCGGATCGTCGACTTGACGCCGGGTGCCGAATGGGCTCTGCACTACCTGCGGGCCAAGGACCTACCGCTGGTCGGTAGTGTTTCTCAGACCGGTTTCGTCGAGAAATACGCCGACCGAAAAGTGGAGTACGGCGAACTCGGCCATATCGCCGGAACGATGAAACTCAACTGGTTCAAAGTGGCCAACACTTTCGTCGAGGGTAGTGTCCGCGAATAGCTGTTCGATGCACCATCTGGCGTGAAGAAGCCCCCGCTACGAGGCGGGGGCTTCTGCATACCCGCTGGCAGCGCGGACCGCTGATGCTCGGTGCTCAGGCGAGTGCCCGTTGGAGTTCCGCCGCCCGCTCCACCGGGGCGATGCTGATCTTGGTGCGCTTGCGTAGCGCGCTGGTCGTCAGCCGGTTGGCCTGGATACCGACCATCATACCGTGTTTCCCCTGGAGCAGTAGTTCGGTCGCGTGATAGCCGAGTCGCGAGGCGAGGTTGCGGTCGTAGCCAGACGGCGAACCGCCGCGCTGGACGTGTCCCAGGACCACCATGCGGACCTGCCGCTGTAGCCGATTCTTGATTTCATAAGTGATATATGAAGCCTTGCCCGCCCCCTCGGCGACGATGATCAACGCGTGCTTCTTGCCGCGGTCGTAGCCGGCTTCGATACGGCGACAGACGGCATCCAAGTCGAAGGGGAATTCGGGCAACAGGGCCTCCTCGGCACCGGTCGCGACGGCGACGTGAGCAGCCAACAGGCCGTACTCGCGCCCCATCACCTCGATCACGAAGATGCGGCCGTGGCTCGTCGCGGTGTCGCGGATCTTGTCGACCGCGTCGATGGCGATGTTCAGCGCCGTGTCGAAGCCGATGGATATGTCCGTACCCGGGATATCGTTGTCGATGGTTGCCGGGACTCCGACCACCGGCAGATTGAATTCCCGCTCGAGCTTGTCGCCACCGCGGAAGCTACCGTCACCGCCAATGACGACCAGGCCGTCGAGCTTCAGTTTCTTGAGTGATTTGGCCACCGGGGCGGTTCCTTCGTCGGTGGCGAATGCCGGGTAGCGTAGCGTACGGAGAATCGTGCCGCCTCGCTGGATGATTCCGCTGACCGAGCCGGACGCTAAGGGCGCAGCGTCGCCTTCGGCCAAGCCGAGCCAACCACGCTGGATACCGATCATTTCGACACCAGCGGTCCAGCCGGTTCGGACCACGGATCTGATGGCCGCATTCATACCGGCGGCGTCACCACCGCCGGTCAACACGCCGATTCTCTTCATCTGGTTCCTCCCGGTTCACGGCCCTCGACCGTCGGCTCGGCGTCAGCTTGCCGGCGCCGATGCCAGGCCGCGATACTATCCATTCTTCGTTGCAGTTCCGCCTCGAACCCCTTGGCCGACGGACGGTAGAACTGATGCTCGGCCAGCTCGGTCGGTAGACACCTCATCGACGCGATACCGTCGGTGGTGTCGGGAGCGTAGACATAGTCCTCACCGTAGCCAATGCTCTTCATCAACCGTGTCGGCGCGTTACGCAGCTGCAGCGGCACGGGCGGATTGTAGCCACGGCTCACTTCGCGCTCGGCCGCCTCGTAGGCAGCATAAAGAGAGTTGCTCTTCGGTGCGAGGGCGAGGTAGACCGTGATCTGCGCCAGGGCGAGCGCGCCCTCGGGCAGACCGATGAAATGGACCGCATCGCGCGCTGCCAGAGCTTGCGGGAGGGCCTGGGGATCGGCCAGTCCGACATCTTCACTCGCAAAGCGTACCAGCCGGCGGGCGATGTACAGCGGGTCCTCACCGCCGGCGAGTATGCGGGTCAGCCAGTAGAGTCCGGCTTGGACGTCGCTGTTGCGGAGCGACTTGTGCAGGGCACTGATGAGGTTGAAGTGCTCTTCGCCCGCCTTGTCGTAGCGTACGGCCCGATGTTGGATCAACCGCGACAGATCGGCCGCTGTGACCGGCGCCGTAGCGGTACCGGTCGGTAGGTTTTCGGTCGCGTCGGTGCGGGACTCGGCGATGACTGCCGATAAGGAGTCGAGCAATCCCAGTGCTGATCGCGCATCTCCTTCGCTCAACTCCGCGATGGCGTCTAGCGCTTCTGGTGTGAAGTGTACTGCCCGCGGCGCCAACCCGTCGGCGGCTGCCAGTGCGCGCTCGAGCAGTGTGCGTACCTCGTTCGGCATCAACGGCGCCAGGACGAAGAGCCGCAGGCGACTCAAAAGGGCGGCGTTCAGTTCGAACGATGGATTCTCAGTCGTGGCACCGATCAGTTGGACGTCGCCTCGCTCGACCCACGGCAGCAGTGCGTCTTGCTGTCCCTTGTTGAAGCGGTGCACCTCGTCGAGCAAGAGGATGGTGCGTTGGCCGGTGCTCCGCAGCAGGCGGGCGGACTCGTCCATGACCGCCTTGAGCTCCTTGGTGCCGACCGCGACGGCGCTGTACTCGAGGCAACGTGCGTCGCCGTGGCGTGCGATCAGTCGCGCCAGTGTGGTCTTGCCGCAACCAGGCGGGCCCCACAACAGTAGCGATTGACTGCTGCGGCTTTCGAGCAAAGCACGTAGCTGACCGCCGGGGCCGATCAGTTCCGTCTGACCCACCATCATCTCGAGCGAACGGGGACGCATACGGTCCGCGAGCGGACGTTGCCGATCCGCAGTAGACACCTCCGGCGCGGCCGGTGTGACGGCCGGCTCGGCCGCCTGTGTCGGTCGGGCCGACGCGCCACCGCGCTCTGGTGGCGGCTGTGGGCGTGGTTCCGGTACGGGGTCGAATAGTTCAGCGTTCATGGGCGCCATATAAACTCGATTTCGGTGGTGTGGCAAGGGATAGTGGGTGGCCGTTGACGTGTCGGTGCGGTCTCCGTTACCATGAAGTCACCAGCAGACGACGGCGCGCTGCGGTCGTCGGATTTTAGCGCGGGAGAGATGTGTGGCACACGCGGTCTTGATCATCCTGGACGGCATCGGTGTCGGCGGTGCCCCCGACGCCGCGGCGTACGGCGATGCCGGCAGCGATACCCTGGGCAACACCGCCCGTGCCGTCGGTGGCTTGGCGTTGCCGGTCCTCGGCCGGCTCGGCCTGGGCAACCTCCACGCCGTCGAGGGGGTGCCGCCGGTCGACGGTCCCCGAGCGGGTTACGGACGGTTGACGGAAATCTCGGCGGGGAAGGACTCGACGACCGGTCATTGGGAGCTGATGGGCCTGGTCACCGAACAACCGCTGCCGACTTACCCTGACGGATTTCCCGACGAGGTGATCGACGCTTTCGTGACGGCGACCGGCTACGGAGTTCTCGGTAACGTCGCTGCTAGCGGCACCGAGATCATCCAGCGTTTGGGCGACGAGCACGTCGCTACCGGCAAGCTGATCGTCTATACGTCGGCCGATTCGGTTTTTCAGATCGCTGCTCACCAAGAGGTCGTGCCGCTACCGCAGCTGTATCGGGTGTGCGAAATCGCCCGGGAAATGCTCGTGCCGCCACACCAGGTCAGCCGGGTCATCGCCCGTCCGTTCATCGGTACCAGTGGCGACTATCGCCGCACGCCCCATCGTCACGACTACTCGGTTCGGCCGCCGGCCGAGTTGGTCCTCGATGCGGTCCAGGAACACGGCGTCACTACTGTAGCCATCGGCAAGATCAACGACCTGTTCGCCGGGCAGGGGATCGACACACACGTCGGGAGCAAGGGTAACGTCGAGGGTATGGAGCAGCTTGCGGATCAGTACCGTATCGCCGACGGCTCACCCAAGCTGCTGCTGGTCAACTTGGTCGACTTCGACATGCTCTGGGGGCACCGTAACGATCCGTTGGGTATGCAGGGCGGACTCGAGCAGTTCGACGCGTGGCTCGCCCGGTTCCTCGACCAGATGCGCTCAGGAGATCTACTGCTGATCACCGCGGACCACGGTAACGATCCGACGACCCCCAGCACCGATCACTCGCGTGAGCAGGTGCCGCTACTGGCGTACCTGGCGGGTGGGCCGCCGGGACGCGATCTCGGCACGCGCGAGACCTTTGCCGACGTCGGCGCGACCATCGCGGATTACTTCGGTGCGTCGCCGCCGGCGCACGGAACGAGCGTCTGGGATCTGGTACGCGGCGCGGCTGCACCGCAGGAGTGAACATGAGCGATTCTTATGCCTTGCTGGTTGCTGCCGCCTGTGACGCGCGGCAGGCGAGCTACGCCCCGTACTCCGGTTTCCGGGTCGGCGCCGCTCTGCTCGCAACGAGCGGGAGAGTCTACGTTGGTTGCAACGTGGAGAATGCCAGCCTCGGCCTGTCGATCTGCGCCGAACGGGTCGCGGTTTGCCGCGCTGTTGCCGACGGCGAGCAGACATTCGCTGCGATCGCGATCTGTGCGGATGCCACCGAGCCGACGCCACCGTGCGGTGCCTGCCGTCAGTTTCTACTCGAGTTCGGCGCGGATCTGACGGTCGTTGTCGCCGGATCCGCAGGCGGAGCGGGAAAGGTCGATCAGTACCGACTGGCCGAACTCATACCAGAGCCCTTCACCAGTTACCGTCAACAGGAGACCGGAGGTGACCGATGAACGGTTCCGGCCGGTCACGCCGCCGTGATCTGAGTGCGCGCGAAGAGAGAATGTTCGACGCCTACGCCGACCGCGGCCTGAGTCGTGCCGAGGTGTGTCCTGCCGCCGCCGTGCACCCGAGTGATCTCGCCGCGGCCATCGACCACACCTTGCTCAAGGCGGACGCCACTGCCG
>JAUVBS010000494.1 GCA_030591105.1 bacterium
CACGCCCGCGGCAGGGTCAGTGGCAAGGCGGGTTGGCGGGTTGGCGGGAGCGACGAGACTTGAACTCGCGACCTCCGGCGTGACAGGCCGGCGTTCTAACCAAACTGAACTACGCCCCCGCCTTTTCCGCGTAAATCGAGCCCGGAATATAGCAACGCCGCTCCAACCTGTCAACTGAGCCGGCTTACAGGCCAGCTCACGCAGTCTCATCAGCGCCCCTCGCCAGCGGTGAACGACGTGAGCGTCGCGCCCGGATAGTAGTGGCTCAAAATGGCCTCGACGCCGTAGCCGGATCTGGCCATCTGCAAGGCGCCAACCTGACACAAGCCCACGCCGTGACCGTAACCACCGCCGTGCGCCGTCACCCGCCGTACACGGTCACCGGCCATCTCAACGGTCAGCTCGAACCGCGCGCTGCGTAGAATGGCTGGTTTGCCCGATGCCGGCACCAGAACCCACCGCACACGATCGCCGCGTAGGTGGTAGATGCCGGCCGCGGTCGTGATATCCAGTTGGGCCACCCGTCCACTTCGCGTCAGGCGCACGACAGCGATGCCCTTGAGCGGGCCGGGCCGTCCGGGGTCGTCACCTCTCTGGTGTGGTGAGAAGGCCGGACCAGCCCAGGTGGCGCGCTCGGAATTCGACATATATTTCACGTACTGCGGCAGGGTGCGAGCCAGGATCGACTCGAGTTGCTTGCCGCTCCAGCTCTCTTGCCAGTGGAAGTACTTTGCTCCGGCACAAAACACCTCGCCGCCGTCGGTAGGCCGGTCGGGATGGGACACCAGATACAGCTCCGGTCGCCGGGGCCAGACCTCCTCGATCTGGCTCGTAATGCCGCCACATGTAGAACTGTAATAGGCGGTGATCGGCTCGCCGGCGTGGATCAGCACTTGTCCTGCCGTGCCGGCGATCGCGTCGTTGCAGACCGGATCCTCGTCGGCGGCGCCGCGGTAGACCTGGTCGCGGATCCCCGCCCAAAGGTCGAACCCCAGCGCTTCGCGTGCACCGAGGTGCGAGACGGTGTAGGTCCGCGCCGCCACCGCTTGCGCCGCCAGTGCGGCCACGGCGTCGCGCCCGTGACGGCCAATCTCCCACGGTACGACACCGCGCAAATACGCCTCGAGCTCGACCACGTTTACCACCGTCAGACCGCGGCCGTTTCGGTTCGGAAAGACCACCACTTCGCCCCGTAAGGCGAGGGGTTGACCGGAACGCTCCGCGTCGGGTGCGATCACACGATACGCGGGATCGACGGGTTGTAAGACCACGACCTCGGCCGTCCCGGATTGGCCACCGGTACGCCAGGCCACGCCATCGCCCCGGCGCGTCAGCGCCAGCGTGGCGCCACCGCTCACGCGAGTCTCCCGCCGCCGCATCTGGTCGAGCAACAAGAAGGCGTCGCCGGTGGCCGTCAGCTGCAGATCGGCAACGCCGGTGCTCAGGCCGACACGCACCAGCAGTGGCCCGGCAGCCGGTCGTGTCGACGGCTCGGCCGCGGTCGGAAGCGGTTGCGACACCGCAGGTTGCGTCGGCTCCGTCGCCATCGGCATATCGATTTTCTTGCGGCCGCCACAACCGCCAACCATGGCGCTGGCGCCGAGGATAATCGTCATGAAGAGGAAAAACAGCGGGGGCAGAATACGGCGGCTGACCGCGGACGTCGCGCCCGGCCGGCTCGCCTGCACTGAAGGTACGGCCCTGCGCCTGGGCATCGACGCTCCCACGGGGTCGGATCGCGCGAATTAAGGAATCGGCACCGCGTTGGTCTACCGGTACTCCGCTCGCGCCAGAGGTTACTGCATCACCACCAGCCGTTGCATTGGACTGGACAGATGCCCTTCGGGCGTATCCAGCAACACGCGGTAAAGGTACACGCCGTTGGCGATGCTGTCTCCCTCGTTGTCGCGCAGATTCCAGTTGATCACACCACTACCGCTACCGCCGTAACTGAAAGGCAACACCGCGATCGTACGACCTGCTATGGTATAGATCATGACCTTGCCTTCTCCCGACGAAGC
>JAUVBS010000524.1 GCA_030591105.1 bacterium
CGGCAACCGCCGTTCGCGGCCGCCTCGCCCCTCGGTCAGATTCGCCGGTACCTCGGTAACCACGCCGGACAGCTGCAAAAACCGATACAATGCGCGAATACTAGCCAGATGCCGCGCGACGGTGGCCCGGCTACGTCCGTCACGGCGCAATTTCGCCAGGTGCGCTCTGACCAGCAGGCGTTGACCCGAAAGCCGCCGCAGGTCGACTGGCCGCGCGTTCGCCGGCAACACACCCATCTTCACGGCTGTCGCCAAAAAGCCGGTCAAATCGTGACGGTATGCGGAAACCGTGCGCGGGCTGAGCCCGCGCTCGACCGCCAGGTGCTGCAGAAACGGCTCGAGCGGTGGCCGAGACACTGTATCGATCTCCTTTGCGTAGCAAGGCACCACAGGTGCGGACTCTAGCACCGGTGATGTGGTGCGGCAAGGAGGCGCCGCAGCGTTTCATCCGCGAGGAAACTCTCCAGATCCGCCAGTGCCCGGCGTCCCTGAGCCAGCTTGCGATCGCGCTTGCCTCGTACGCGACTCTCGAGCGGCGGCAGCAGACCGAAGTTCACATTCATCGGGACTAACCGCTCGGACGTGGTGTCGAACAGAAAGCCCGCCAGCAGCGCGCCGATCAGTGTCGTCGTCGGCCACGGTGGTAGTCGCCAGCCGGACAGCTTCGCGGCCACGTGCCAAGCGGTAACCAGACCGCTGGCGATCGACTCGACATAGCCCTCGACGCCGGTGATCTGCCCGGCGACATGCAAGTACGGCTCGCCAGGCAGCGCGAACCCTCTGGTCAGTGCCCGCGGCGTGTCGAGGTAAAAATTGCGGTGGAGCTGGCCGTATCGGACATAATCCGCCTTGGCGAGACCGGGGATCATGCCGAACACTCGTTTCTGCTCGCCACGCTTCAAACGAGTCTGGAAGCCGACCAGTCCATAGAGCGTACCGTCCCGATTCTCTTGCCGCAACTGCACGACTGCGTGGGGCCGCCGTCCGGTCCGCGGATCGTCCAAACCGACCGGCCTGAGCGGTCCGAAGGCCAAGGTCTGCAGCCCGGCGGCAGCGATCTCCTCGATGGGCTGGCAGCCCGCAAACAGTTCTGTGCGATCGAAGGCGTGGCTGTCGCTTCGCTCCGCCGCCACGAGCGCGGCGTGGAATGCGCGGTACGCCGGTGCGTCGAAAGGTGCGTTCAAGTAATCGGCACTGCCGCGTCCATAGCGAGCGGCACGGTATAGCTCGTTCAGATCGAGTGACGCGATGGTCACCGTCGGCGCGATGGCATCGAAGAAGTGCAGCGCCGCCCGTCCGGTCAGCCGCTGCAACTCCGATTGCAGCGCGGCGCTGGTCAGCGGCCCGGTCGCGACGATCCAGTACTCTTGTGTCGACGGTGCGAGGCGGGTGACCTCATCGCGCCTGACGGTGATCGTCGGTTCGGCGGCCACGAGCTCGGCGACGCGACCGGCAAACGCGGCGCGGTCCACCGCCAGAGCTGCTCCGGCTGGTACCCGCACTTGATGCGCGGCGCCGAGCAGACGACACCCGAGTCGCTCCAGCTCCTGCTTCAGCAGTCCCGAGGCGGTGGCCGGGTCGATGCTCTTGAGCGAATTACTACAGACGATTTCGGCCAGATTGTCGGTGCGATGGGCGGGCGTCGTAC
>JAUVBS010000529.1 GCA_030591105.1 bacterium
CCGGCGATGAATTGGCGGGTGGCAGTGACCTGGTAGGTGGCGATGAATTGGTAGGTGGCGATGAATTGGCAGGTGGCAATGAACCGTCAGCCGGCGCCGAGTCGGCTGCCGGAGATGAGTTGCCTGGTGGCCAGGTAGTCGGTAGTGGTGAATCGTCGGGCGGCGATATGCCGGGGGAGCCGGCTGCCGCCGGTACCGTTGATACCCCTCAGCCTTACCAAGTCCCCGTCGGCCAGGGCGGCTGGGCGTTGCACCTGTACTCGTTCCCCGACAACGGTCTAGCCCAGGCGCAGGTGACAGACCTGGAGCGGCGCGGTTACCGCGCTGCCATGCGTGCCGTCGATTTACCTGACAAGGGGCGCTGGTACCGCGTATACGTCGGCAGCTTCGCCAGCCGTAACGAAGCGCTGGCGGCGCGGTCAGATTTGCTCGAACGGATCGGTACGGACTGGGCGATGCCGTTTCGCTTTTGACACCGCGGACCACGGGAGCCGCCGCCGGCTGCCTGGTCCGATACGCAACGGAAGGTTTCCGCGTGAAACTCAAACGCATCGAGTTACAGGGATTCAAATCGTTCGTCGATCGTACCGTCCTCGATTTCGACGCGGGGATCACGGCGATACTCGGTCCGAACGGTTGCGGTAAGAGTAACATCGTCGACGCCGTGCGCTGGGTGCTCGGCGAACAGTCCGCCAAGACGCTCCGCGGCGGCAAGATGGACGATGTCATCTTCAAGGGCACGACCAAGCGCAAACCGATCGGCATGGCCGAGGTCACCTTGACCTTCAGCAACGACGACCACGCGCTCCCCATCGAGTTCGAGGAGGTGGCTGTCAAGCGCCGGGTCACCCGCGATGGCACCAGCGACTATTATCTGAACGGCACCCTCTGCCGGCTGAAGGATCTGCGCGACCTGTTCTACGACAGCGGTGTGAACAACACGTCGTATTCGATCATCGAAGAGTCGATGATCAAGCAGATTCTCAGCGATAACAATCAGGAGCTACGCAAGCTTCTCGAAGAGGGCTCGGGAATCACGAAGTACAAGGCGCGCCGCAAGGAGACCCAGCGTAAGCTCGACCGTACGTCCCAGGATCTACTGCGGCTCAATGACATCATCGAGGAGATCGGGAGCGAGGTGCGCTCGCTGCGACGTCAGGTCGGCAAGGCGCGGCGCCACCAGAAATTGCGCAGCCAGATCCGCAGCCTCGACGTACTGGTCGCGAACAAGCGCCGCCGCGGTCTCGATGCCGAGGAGCACACTTTGCGCGACCAGTTGCAAGAGCTGCGTACTCTGGCGGAAGTCGATACCGGTGAGTTGGGTGAGCTGCGGTCGCAGATCGAACAGACGCGACCGGCATTGGACGAGCGCGAAGCGGAGCGACGGCAGCTCGAAGAAGCATTGCAGGCGTTCGAGGAAGAAGTGCAAGAAACCGAACGTCAGGTACTGGTGCTCGAACACCGACGCGATGAGTTTCGTCGGCGCGGTGAGACCAACCGCACCGGGGTGACCGAGGCGATCAGACGGCGGCAAGACCTCGGTGGCCAGATCGAACGTATGGCCCAGCACCTCGCCACCGTGGAGACCGA
>JAUVBS010000420.1 GCA_030591105.1 bacterium
AACTCGTGCTGGCAGCACACGCGCACACGGGGGAAGAAACGGAGCCGCGTTTGCTCCGGATCGTCGGGCACGTCGAAACCGACGGCGCGGCCCAGCTCCTGAAACGTGGCGAGACGTAGCGAACCATCTAGGTGACAGTGTAAATCGGTCTTCGGCAGCGCAGCCAGCACCGCGTCGGGAATGTGCTTACCGCGCAGAAGATCGCTCGGCCGGTACTCGTTCACGCGTCCAGCTCCCGGTGGTACCGCGCGATAAGCCCCAGCAAGTCGCTTCGTGCCGGCTCGTCGTCGCGCAGGTTGATCGCGTCGGTATCGATCTTCACGACGGGGCAAATGGCGGCCGCCCGTTCGGACCAATCGCGGTAGGCGGCGTCCAGATCGGACAGGAAATCGAGTGGGACGTCGCTCTCACACGTACGACCGCGTTGCCGGATACGCGTCAGGGCGGTCTCCGGCGTGCATTCGAGATAGACGATCAGATCGGGCGGTCGCAGGAACGCCACCATGTTCCGGAAGATCTCGCGGTAATTTTCGTAGTCGCGATCGTCCATGCACCCACGCCGGTGCAGCGTCGAGGCGAAAATCTCCACATCTTCATAGATCGTCCGGTCCTGTACCGCCCCGCCGCCATCGGTCTGAATCTTCTTCTGTACTTCGAAACGCTTGCTCAAGAAGTAGACTTGCAGATGGAAACTCCACCGTTTCATGTCACGGTAATAATCGTCGAGGTAGGGATTGTTGATCACCGGCTCGAAATACATCCGCCACCCGAACTCGCGACCGATCAAGTTCGTGATCATCGACTTGCCAACGCCGATATTACCAGCGATAGCGACGTGAAATCGTCGGCCGGTAAGTGGCTCAGATAATGGATTCGGGACGGACGAGTTGGTCACGGCTGCCTCTCGGGATACCGGTCGTAGAAATCGTCCACCACCTGAACCAGGTCTAGCGGTAGACGCGAGCGTACCTCGTCTGCGATCGGTTCGGGTACGCCTTTGAAGAAAGCCTCCGCTACGCCGCCGGCGATGCAAGCCTGAGTGTCGGCGTCGCCTCCCAGCGAGATGGCATTGCGCACGGCACCCTCGTAGTCGTCAGCTTCGAGAAAGGCGATCAACGCCTCGGGAACCGATTTCTGACAGGAGATCTCATAGCTGTAACCGAGGCGGACCTCGGCCAAACTCCGGTCGAGGTCGTAACCGCAGCGTTCGGTGACGGCCGCGCGGATTTCCATTTGTGTCGCGCCACCGCGTGCGAGAAAGACCGCCAGCGCAGTGGCTTGCGCACCCTTGATACCTTCGGGGTGATCGTGGGTCACCGCAGCGCTACGCTCCGCCTCACTCAGTACTTCCTGTTCGCTGTCGAAGGCGAAGCCGATGGGGCTGACCCGCATCGCCGATCCATTGCCCCAACTCCCATACGGCCGCGGATCGTCCGCCGCGAGCCACGCCCGAAACCCTTCGCCGTAACCAGCGTGCGGGTAGAGCCGGCCGAAGATCTTGTAGTTGGACCCGTAATCTCCGTCGGTCATCAGGGCGAACGCCGTCGCGACGGTCAGCACCGTATCGTCACTGAAATAGCTGTCGCTCCGAAAAAGCGGGTAATCGGTAACCCGACAAGGATTCAGCTCGTGAACCGATCCGATGATGTCTCCCGCGATGGCACCCAGCATGGCCCGCTCCCCGTATGGAGGCACACGATTCGATCGCGACGGTCTGACTAGTCTACTCGGGACCGGAAATTATTTCCAGCACCACCGGGCGGATTGCCCGCGGACCCCGGTCGCGGTCCCGATTATGCACCTGGGACGATCAGCGGAAAGCGAATGCGCCGCTGGATACACCAACTCAATGGTACGGATCAACTTGCCCCGTGGCTTACCCCACGGGCAGAGAACCGTCGGTTGCGTTAGGCAAGCCACAGATTGCAGGATGAGGAGCTACTCAGGGTGCAGAACCATCACATTACCCAGCGGAAACCGCAGATGACCGGCCAGGCGAGTGTGGTTGTCCCGGTCAGACTGTTCGGCTTGATTTGTTTGATCAGCTCGATCGGCCTGGCCGCTGGCTTGACCGGCTGCGCCAGCGCTCCCTACCACGGCGACGACGGACAGGTGTGGCCACCGGCCCAGATGCGTCCGGTGCGTATCGCGGTGGCGCCGCCCATCGAGCCGCTGTCGATCTCACCTCTGTACGAAAGCCTCGCCGGACACGGGAGCCGCGCTGCGCACGAGACCATCACGGCGCAAGCAGCCCTCACCGCCGAACACCGGTCACTGACCCGTTGCGCCTGGCAACAGGGTGCTGCGCTGCTGGCGCAACAGGCGATACCGGGTACCGAGATCTCGACGCACTTGTTCGGCCGCTGGGCCCTCGGTCCCAGCGACCGGTGGGTCAGCTGCACCACCGACAGCCTCGGCGGCTGGACCTGTACCCTGACCGATCAACAGGTGGTCGACTTCGCCCGTCGCAACGACATCTCACATCTCGTCGTACCGAGGCGGCTGACCTGCTTCACGCCCGACCCCGCCGACAGCAGTGTGATCCTGCTGGCCGCCGACGTGGCGGTCATCGATCCGTTGGAACAGCGGGTGATCTGGTCCGG
>JAUVBS010000298.1 GCA_030591105.1 bacterium
AACCAGGGTGAACAGATGCTCGGCAACGAGGAGAGTCCGACGTCGGCCGAACAGGACAGTCTCGCGGCGGGCGTTTTCTATCAGCGCCGCCGGGCTTCGGGTCACGTGGTCGTCAGACGCGGTGACTACGCACGGCACTACCTCGACTACCGGCGCAACGCCAACGCGCAGATCGATACCCTGAACCTGCCGGCCGGTGTGTCGCCCATCGTCGACGAAACCGAGCGGAAGGAAGCGACGATCATCGAGTGGCAGAATCAGGTGCGTCTGGGCAATGTGGCGTTCAACAACCGGCTGTCTCGCGATATTGGCCGCCAACAGTACGACCAGAGCGGCGTTGGTGTCAGGGACCGCTTCAACGAGAGCGTCGCACTGACGTTGACCTACGCCGCCGGCCGCGATTCGTTCGCCATTGGTTTCGACTACCGCTGGAAGTGGGACAACCAGCAACAGAAGGGGGCGACCCTGCCGCGCGGCAAGAAATACAACAAGAGCCGCGACGTCAGCTTCGACTGGATCCGCCAGCTCTTCAAGCACACACAGCTGTTCATCAAGTTTCAGCAAGGGTTGACCCAGGATACCGCCGAGAACCAGTTCGATCAGAACGACCGCGACCGCCTCGATACGAATTTCAGCGTACGGACCAACACCAACTGGCGGACTTTTCGCACCACCCTGCTGTTCTCTTTCAAGCAAACGGCGGACATCAATCTGCGGGAGACGCGCTCGGCCAACAACAACATACGGGACACGTACGAGGTCTCGCCCGGTTACACTTGGCCGGTGGCGGACTGGCTCGAGTTGCGCCAGACGTTCCGTGTGTTTATCCAGTACACCGATTTCGAGTTCGATGGGTACGAGGGGGTCCGCAAGAGGGACAACTACAACAAGCGCGGGAACCTTATGACGCAACTGACAGTTAGACCGAGCGAGCGGCTGCGGATCACCGTGCGGCACGATTTCAACCAGAGGTTCAACGCCACGAAGACCCGCACCGATGCGTCCGGTAGCAACCTCTACCGCACGGATCAGGAGCAGACCATCGGCAAGATCGATCTGGGGTTCACGTTCAAAGCGGATGACTGGCTCACGCTCGAAGGGGCGACCGGTCGCTCCAAAGATGTCAAGGATACCTTCGGGCTCAACGACCAGGTCACGACTCGGGAGACATTCGCCGGCAATATCTGGTTGGGAGTCGGCGTACGCAAACGGTGGGGCCGCCAGAAAGTCTGGGACGTCAACGCCACCGTGCGCGACAATCACGCTTACGGTCCCAACGTGACCGAGTCGAACCGCCACTACTGGGATGCCGATGTCTCGGTGTCGTACGCTTTTTGAGGAGCTACGCCGTGCCCACGACCCGCATCACCGTTTCACTGCACGCCCGCGTGGTGTGGGCGCTGGCCGTCGCAGCAGTGGCTTTGCCGGCGCTGGTCGGTGGCTGTTTCTTCCAGCCCCGCGAGGCCGAACCGCCGGCTCCATTATCGGTCCAATATCTGCCCGCGACCAGCCCCGCCAACGTATGGCACAACGCTGAACTTTCACTCGAAGCCAAGGACCCTTCGGGCTGGGATGAGTTCTTCAGTCAGCATTTCCGCTACCTGCCCGACACCGATTCGGTCGATGCCTACCCTAATGTAGACTGGGCTAACTGGAACAAAGACAAGGAGATGTCGTTTGTCACCACCTGGTTCGCCAGCGACGTGACCATCATCGCGGACCTACGTGATACCGACATCAATACCGAGGATCCCAGTGGTACGACGGCCGAGTGGCAGCTGATCTATTTCGTCCGCGAAATCCAGAATAGCAACGGCAGCGAGACCCGTTATCGGGCGCGGGCGACAATTAATTTCCGATTGGAGGCCAATTTCTGGTATATTATTAGCTGGGAGGACGAAGCACAGGAGAGCGATCCTGACGATAGTAGCATTTTGCTGCCGACCATGGGGAGGTTGCGCGGGGCATTTGGTAGGTAAATATCTTCGTATTCGTTAAGTTGTAAGTTTTTCTTGCACATATACTGGTCCTGGAAAATGTGGACGAGTCGCTTGGAGACTCGCCATTAGCCGGGGCGCAGTGCATCTGGAGGCATGACGGCATGAAAGCGAAGAACCTGCTATTGTTCTTGTGTCTGATCGCTCTGGTCGTTCCTACGGGCTGTCTCTTCTCGCCGGACGAAGACGGTGGCGACGGCGGCGGCGGCGGCGGTGGCGATGAGGGTTATCCGTTCCCCGACACAGCCGATAAAATGGTCGAGAACTTCACGGAGATCTACGGTAGCATGGACATCGATGCCTACCGAGATATCCTGCACCCGGATTACCGGTTCATCCTCGGGACGGCCGACGGGGACGACGAGTACTACAACCTCGATACCGAGCTCGCGCTGACCGAAAACATGTTCTCTGGTGAACAGGGCCCCACAGACGAAGCCCGTCCCATCTCCGAAATTCAGATGGTGACGTTCCCGCAGGGGATCTGGGACGAAGTACCGGAGAACGAGCCCAACTTCGGTGGCCACGGCGCGGTCAAGCGGGTCTACGAGGTTGACATTTCCGTTACCCGGCCTGGGTACAACACCTTTGTGATCCAGGGTCAGGTCGATTTCTACGCGGTCCGTCAGGACTCGCTGGTCAACGACCAGAACCGTGACTACTGGCGTCTGCTCGGCCAGTGGGACCATACTGCGACCGGCGGCGGCCTGGCCAGCGGCGGCTTGGCCAGCACTGCTGTTCAGAGCGTGGCGGAGCTCGCACAGTCCGCGAACTGATCCGCCGATGGTGCCGGAAAGGGTGGTCCGGACCGGCTGCCGGCCAGAAAATAAGTGCGAGGGGGAGTCCGACTGGACTCCCCCTCTCTAGAGCCCGCATTGGTTCATATACAGTCCGGGCTGGACCGCCAAGGATGGCGTTGTGACCCACGCGAGCCCCCGCAAACCCAAGAAACGCACACCGGCCCGACGCCGCCCCCGGCGGCGGTCGCCAGCTGCTGCGCGCACGTGGCGCTGGGTAGCACCGCTGGCCGTGGTACTGATGGTTGCCGGCATCGGTGCGCTGGTCTGGTCCCGTTCGGCGGGGGGGCGGGCGGCGTTGCTGCGCATCGGCGCCGTAAAGCTCTATCCGGAAGTCCAGGAATCGGTGGGCGCAGCCTTGGCAACAGTGCTGCCGGGTTACACAACTGGCCCCGCGCTCCTGGTCGCAGATCAGACCGCGGCGGCCTATGACTGGCCGCTGCCGCGGGTCGCACCTGGTGCGGCGATCCGCTGCCGGCTGGTGCCGGTACCGGTTGGGCAGACCTACTGGGAGTTGCAGCACCAGGTGGCCGACGCTGTGGCGACGGCCGGTGGTCGCGTGCTCTGGGGCGAGCGGACGACGCGCGCTGCCGACGGCGCCAGCGACGGTAGAAGCGATCCGGTCGGTGACATCCTGCGGCTCGATCTGGGCGTGACCGCCCGGCCGACCCACACTTTGCTGTTGTATCACGTCGACGGTGGTACGCCGTCGGTCCGCTGGGGGGCCGGCGCGGCATCGACGCTCTGGGCGCAACTCGCCACAGGTGCGACCGTCGCCACGATCGCGCTGGTGATCGACGACTGGGGCTACTTTCAAAGTGAGGTGACTCGGGGTCTACTCATGCTCCCGGTCCCCTTGACCTTGTCGATCCTACCCGGAGAGCCGTACTCACGGCGTTTCGCGCTGGAGGCCACCGAGCT
>JAUVBS010000015.1 GCA_030591105.1 bacterium
CGAGCAGCCGGACGATCGACCCCGTGGTGTCCTCGCCCTCTTCGCCCTGCAGCACCTTCAAGGCCGCGCCGCGGATCACCGGGCAGTCGTCGCCGGGGAACTTGTACTCGCTCAGCAGCTCACGCACCTCCAGCTCCACCAGGTCCAGCAGCTCCGGGTCGTCCACCATGTCCACCTTGTTCATGTAGACGATGATGTAGGGAACACCCACCTGACGGGCCAGCAGGATGTGCTCGCGCGTCTGGGGCATCGGTCCGTCGGCAGCCGAAACCACCAGCACCGCGCCGTCCATCTGAGCCGCGCCGGTGATCATGTTCTTCACATAGTCGGCGTGACCAGGGCAGTCCACGTGGGCGTAGTGGCGATTCTCGCTCGAGTACTCCACATGAGCCGTCGCGATGGTGATACCGCGTTCACGCTCTTCCGGTGCCTTGTCGATCTCGTCGAAAGGCACGTATTCGGCCAAACCTCTCTTGGCCAGAATCTCCGTGATCGCTGCGGTCAACGTCGTCTTGCCGTGATCCACGTGACCGATCGTGCCGACGTTCACATGATCCTTAGTGCGTTCGAACTTTTCGCGAGCCATTGCGGCCAACCTCCTGAAATGTGGGCGCCTCTTACGCTCCGACATAAAGCCGCGTGATCTCCGCGGCTATCTTTTCCGGTACCCGTTCGTACCGTTTCAACTGCATGCTGTACACGCCGCGTCCATGGGTAAGCGAGCGTAGCTCGGTGGCGTAGCCGAACATCTCGGTCAGCGGCACCTCGGCTTTGATCACCCGATCGTCGCCTACCGCGTCCATGCCGATCACCTTGCCGCGCTTGGCGTTGAGGTGGCCGGTTACGTCGCCCAGATAGTCCGCCGGGGTGCGGATCTCCACGTCCATGGCCGGTTCGAGCAACACCGCGCCGGCGTCGCGGGCACCGTTCCAGAGCGCTTCGGCAGCGGCGTAGGCGAAATCGGCCTCGGACGAATCGTCTTCGTCGTAGGCACCGCCGATCAGGGTGATCGCCAGATCGGTCAAGGCATAACCAGCGAGCACGCCGGTCTCACACGCCCCTCGCACCCCCGCCTCCACGGCGGCGGTGAACTGCAGCGGGACCTCTCCCGCCGACGCCTCGTTGGCGAACGTCACGCCGGAGCCAATCTCACCGGGCTGGAGCGCCAAGCGCACCTTGGCGAAGTTGTGCTTGCCGGCCGCTTCCTTGCGATGCTCGTAGACCGACTCGACCGCCTGGGAGATCGACTCCCGGTATGCCACCTGCGGACGGCCCACATTACACGCCACGTTGAACTCACGCTTCATGCGGTCGGTCAGGATTTCGAGGTGTAACTCACCCATGCCCCAGATCACAGTCTGTCCACTGTCCGGGTCCTTACGGATCTGGAAAGTCGGATCTTCCTCGCTGAGCGCCAACAGAGCGTCGCGCAACTTGTCCTGATCCGCCTTGGTCTTCGGCTCGACCGCCACGTAGATCACCGGGTCCGGGAAGAGCATCTCCTCGAGCAAGAGCGGGTGGTCGAGCGCCGAAAGCGTATCGCCCGTCCGGAGCTCTTTGCCGACGAGCGCCGCAATGTCGCCGCAGCGGACTTCCGTCAGTTCTTCACGCTTGTCCGCGTGCATACGCAGCAGCTTCATGACCCGCTCGCGCTTGCCGGTCGTGTTGTTCAGAACCACCTTGCCGGTCGCGACCGTGCCGCTGTAGACACGGATAAACGCGAGCTTCCCGGCAAAACTGTCGGCGAGGATCTTGAATACCAGCGCGGCGAACGGTTCGTCGTCGCTCGGCTGGCGTACCTCGTTCACTCCGGTCTTCGGGTGCGATCCGGTCACCGCGGGACGGTCCGCGGGCGACGGGAGATAGTCGACGATGCCGTCGATCAGCCGCCGGACGCCCTTGTTCTTCAACGCGGAGCCGCAGAACACCGGTACCAGATGATTCTCGATGGTCGCACGACGCAGCGCTGCGTGTAGCTGTGCGGTGTCGGGATCCCGCTCGGCGACGAAGAGTTCCATGATCTGTTCGTCGACCTCCGCGAGCGCCTCGATCAGACGTAGCCGCGCCTCGGCGGCGGCGTCGCGTAGCTCGGCCGGGATCTCCTCGGTCCGGTAACTCTGGCCGAGATCGTCCTCGTTGTCGTAGATCGCCTGCATCTCGAGTAGATCGACGACACCAACGAAGGTGTCCTCCCGCCCGATGGGCAATTGCATCGGCACCGGCTTGGCCCCGAGCCGGTCGACCATCATCTGCACGGCGCGGCCGAAGTCTGCCCCGAGGCGATCCATCTTGTTGACGAACGCGATGCGGGGCACTCCGTAGCGGTCGGCCTGGCGCCAGACCGTCTCCGACTGCGGTTCGACCCCACCGACGCCACAGAAAACCGCAACGGCCCCGTCGAGGACCCGCAAGCTGCGCTCGACCTCGACGGTGAAATCGACGTGGCCAGGGGTGTCGATGATGTTGATGCGATACCCCCGCCAGTAACAGGTCGTCGCAGCGCTGGTGATGGTGATCCCACGCTCGCGCTCCTGCTCCATATAGTCCATCTGGGCAGCGCCGTCGTCGACCTCGCCTGGCCGGTGCACACGCCCGGTGTAATACAGGATCCGCTCGGTCGACGTCGTCTTACCGGCGTCGATGTGAGCCATGATCCCGATGTTCCGGACCTGTTTGATGTCGATCTCGCGAGCCACGACGACTTTCTCCGCTAACGTGCGCGTCTGGTGTGACCAGACCGAACCGTAACAACGCGTACAGAACCCTGCGTCCTGTACGGAACTCTTTGCCTCTAGCCCCGGCAAATCCATTTGCCAGAACGTAATCAGGCTATGCGAATGTGTGATCCTTCAGTTGTGCTGGCGCTACTGGTTGAACGAGAGGGACCATTACCAACGGCAGTGGGCGAACGCCTTGTTCGCATCAGCCATTCGGTGGGTATCTTCGCGCTTCTTGATAGACGGTCCTTCGTTCTTGCTCGCCATGATCAACTCAGCGGCCAGGCGCTCCGAGAAGGTGCGCTCGGGCCGGCTACGGGCGAAGCTGATGAGCCACCGCATACCCAGCTGGGTCCGCCGCTCGGGCCGGACCTCGACCGGGACCTGGTAGGTGGCGCCACCGATCCGCCGCGATTTCACTTCGAGGCTCGGCTTGACGTTGTTCAAGGCCTGGCGGAAGACATCGATGCCTTCCTGCGAGGTTTTCTCCTTGATCGAGTCGAAAGCATCGTAGACCGCTCGCTCCGCCACACTCTTCTTACCCCGCACCATGACGTTATGGATGAACTTCGACACGACGACATCGCCGTATCGGGGGTCGGGAATAACCTTGCGCCGTTCTGGTGGTCTACGCCTCGCCATCTTGACTCCTTGGCGGGCCGTGCCCGCCTGCTCACCGCCCCCTAGTGGGAGGCGGATTCTCTCGCGCACCGTCGCGGTGCGATTCTATGCCGTACGCTGCCCCGTGGTCACATCTGCTCGGGACGCTACCTCTTGGGGCGCTTGGCGCCGTACTTCGAGCGGCCCTGGCGCCGATCATCGACCCCGGAAGCGTCCTGGGTCCCACGGATGATGTGGTACCGCACGCCCGGTAGGTCCTTGACCCGACCACCCCGCACCAGCACGATGCTGTGCTCCTGGAGGTTGTGGCCTTCGCCGGGGATGTAAGCCGTCACCTCGATGCCGTTGGTCAACCGGACACGGGCGATCTTGCGCAGCGCAGAGTTGGGCTTCTTGGGCGTCTGCGTGTACACGCGCGTGCAAACGCCTTTGCGTTGAGGGCAGGCCTGCAACGCGGGGCACTTGCTCTTCTGCTTCTGCGACTTACGGCCCTTGCGGACCAGCTGGTTCAGCGTCGGCAACTCGGCTTCTCCCAAATCTGAGGCTAATCTGAAGCTAATCTGAAGCTACCCGAGACTGGGGTAATTCCAGCCTTCACTAGCACTTTATAACCTAGGCAACATGGCGGCAGCCCACACGGCTGCCGCACGAACGAGCAATATTACATGCGTCCCTTGGTCTTGTCAAGGGCCAGCGGTCGTTTTCCGCCCTAAAATCGTACCCGGGCCGCATTTTTCCGGATCTCGGGGCCACGCGGCGCGATTACTCGGCCACCGCTTCGGCCACGCCGCCGCCGGCTGCCACCACCGTCGCGTCGACGGTCGCCTGCTCGGCCGCTAGCTCGAGCTGCTCGATGGCCTCCTCGATCATTTCATCGTCCGCTTCGGGGTCTTCGACCGCCAGATTCCTGAACTGCGTCAGACCGGTACCCGCGGAGATCAAGTGCCCCATGATCACGTTTTCCTTCAGGCTGCGCAACTCGTCCCGCTTGCTCCGCGTCGCCGCGTCGGTCAAGACGCGGGTCGTCTCCTGGAAGCTCGCCGCGCTGATGAAGCTGTCGGTGGTCAAGCTCGTCTTGGTGATGCCCAGGAGCAGCGGTTCGAACGTCGCCGGCTCGAGCTCGGGTTCACCCGTTTCGCGTAGATCGACGTTGCGGCGCATGACCACCTCGTTGGCCTCTTCGACCGCGATCTTCGGTACTTGCTCCCCCTCGAGGAATTGCGTATCGCCCGGGTTGAGGATCTGGACCTTCAGCAGCATACGCGAGACGATCACCTCGATGTGCTTGTCGTGGATCTTCACCCCCTGCAGACGATAGACCTCCTGGATGGCGTTCACCAGGTAGGTTTGCACCGCACTGACGCCCTTGATCGCCAGGATGTCCATGGGGTTGATCGGCCCCTCGGTCAACCGGTCGTCGGCAACGACGCGCTCACCTTCGTAGGTGCGTACGTGCTTGCCGTGGGGGATCAGATACTCCTTCTCGACTTCGCCCTCGCCAACGACCATGACCCGGCGCAGGCCGCGTGTGGTGCCGCGGAATTCGACCACGCCGTCGATCTCGGTCACCGTGGCCGATTCTCGCGGCCGCCGCGCCTCGAACAGCTCGGCTACGCGCGGCAGACCACCGGTGATGTCGCCGGACTGAGCCACTTCGCGCGGAATCTTTGCCAGCTGAATGCCGGGCCTGACCTTGGCCCCGTCGGCCACCAGCAGAAACGCCCCGGTGGGGATGATGTACTCGGCGAGTTTACGGCCGGTCTTGGCGCTCACGACGCGGATCGCCGGATGGATCGTCTTGTCCACCGGCTCGGTGATGACCGGCTGCTTCATACGGGTTTTCTCGTCGAGGTCGACCGAGAGCGATACGCCCTCGATGATATCGACGAAGGAGATGAGACCGTCCTTCTCGCTCAGGATGAAGTCGGCGTGCGGATCCCACTCGAAAACTGGATCGCCCGCCTTGATCTTCTGGTTGTTCTTGACCTTCACGGCCGAACCGTACGGCAGCGCCATGTGGCTACGCGTGACGCCGGTATCGAGCACCAGGCTCAACTCCCCCTTGCGGCCGATGGAGATCATCTGACCGCCGGTACGCTTGACCAGTTTGACCTCCGGGCTGAAGACGATCTTGCCGTTGGCGGCCGCCACCTTGATGTTCTGCTCGACGATGCGGCTGGCGGTGCCGCCGATGTGGAAGGTCCGCAGGGTCAACTGCGTACCGGGCTCGCCGATCGACTGGGCGGCGATCACACCCACCGGCTCGCCGATGTCGACCAGCTTGTTCTCGGCCAGGTTGTAGCCGTAGCAGAGGGCGCAGACACCGTGTTTGTTGCGACAGGTCAGCACCGAACGGACGATTACCGACTGGATGCCCACCGCCTCGATCTTCTCTGCGGTCTCGCGGTCGATCAACTCGCCGGCCTCGAGGATCGTCTCGCCCATACCGTCGATCACGTCTTCGGCCGTCGTCCGGCCGACGATACGTTCGGACAACGTTTCGATGGTCTTTTCGCCCTCCTTGAGCACCTCGACCTCGATACCCATCAGGGTGCCGCAGTCGGGCTCGGCGGTGACGATATCCTGGGCGACATCGACCAGCCGGCGCGTCAGATACCCGGCGTCGGCAGTTTTCAAGGCTGTGTCGGCCAGACCCTTACGCGCGCCGTGAGTCGAGATGAAGTACTCGAGCATCGTCAATCCCTCGCGGAAGTTGGCGATGATCGGTTGCTCGATGATCTCACCGAACCCACCGGTGATCTTCTTCTGCGGCTTGGCCATCAGGCCACGCATACCGGCTAGCTGCTTGATCTGATCGGCCGAACCACGGGCGCCCGAGGCGTTCATCATGAACACCGGATTGAAACCCTGGTCGTCCTCGGCCAGGTGGTCGAACATGCGGTCGCGGACCTCGTTGGTCACCTGCGTCCACTTGTCGATCACCTTGTTGTAACGCTCGCGGTTGGTGATGATGCCCTTGCGATGCTTCTCGACGATACCGCCGACGACCTTCTGCGCCGCGGCGATGATGTCCTTCTTCTCGGGCGGGATGATGATGTCGTCGATCCCGATGGAGATACCGCCTTCGGTGGCGTGGTAGAAGCCCAGCTCCTTGAGCCGATCCAAGAACAGCATACACTCGGTCACACCGAGCTGGTGGTAGACCTTGCCGACGATCTTCGCGAGCGGCTTCTTGCCCAGCGGCTGGTTCACGTAGTCGATCCCCTCGGGCAAGATTCGGTTGAACAGCAACCGGCCCGGGGTGGTCTCGATCAGGCCGGCGTCACCGAACCGGACCCGGATCAGAGCGTGCTTGCCGACGATGCCGGCCTCGAACGCTGCGATGGCGTCGTCCGCATTGGTGAACGCCTTGCCCTCACCGACATCGCCCGGTCGATCGAGGGTCAGGTAGTAGCAACCGAGCACCATGTCCTGGCTCGGTGTGGCCACCGGTTCGCCGCTCGCCGGCGAGAGAATATTCAACGGCGAGAGCATCAAGAGCCGCGCTTCGAGCTGCGCCTCGTAGCCCAGCGGGACATGGACCGCCATCTGATCGCCGTCGAAGTCGGCGTTAAACGCGGTACAGGTCAGCGGGTGGATACGGATCGCCTTGCCCTCGATCAACACCGGCTCGAACGCCTGGATGCCGAGGCGGTGCAGGGTCGGGGCGCGGTTCAGAAGCACCGGGTGATCCTTGATGATCTCCTCGAGGATGTCCCAGACCTCGGGACGTTCCTGCTCGACCAGCTTCTTCGCGCTCTTGACGGTCTGAACGTACCCCTTCTCCTCGAGCTTGCGGATGATGAACGGTTTGAACAGCTCGAGGGCCATGCTCTTGGGCAGCCCGCACTGGTAGAGCTTCAGCTCCGGGCCGATGACGATCACCGAACGGCCCGAGTAATCGACGCGCTTACCAAGCAGATTCTGCCGGAAGCGACCCTTCTTACCCTTGATCATGTCGCTGAGCGACTTGAGGGGACGGTTGCCCTGGCCCTTGACCGCCCGCGAACGCCGCCCGTTGTCGAACAGCGCGTCGACCGCCTCCTGGAGCATCCGCTTCTCGTTGCGCAGGATCACACCCGGCGCCTTGATCTCGATCAGCTTCTTCAAGCGGTTGTTGCGGTTGATCACGCGCCGGTACAGGTCGTTCAGGTCGCTGGTCGCAAACCGGCCGCCATCGAGCGGCACCAACGGGCGCAGATCCGGCGGTAGCACCGGCACGCAGTCGAGGATCATCCACTCCGCGCGGTTGTTGGAATTGCGCAGGGCGTCGATCACTTTCAGCCGCTTCAGGACGCTCTTCTTGCGCTGGACCGAGGTCTCGGTCTTGGCCTGGGCCCGTAGCTCGTGGTCGAGGGTGGGCAGGTCCAGTTGGGCGAGCAGCTTGCGTATCGCGTCGGCGCCCATGTCCATCTCGCACTCCCAGTCGGGGTGCTCTTCTTTGTACTCCCACCACTCTTCGTCGCTGACGATCTCACCGACTTTGAGCTCGGTGTTTCCCGGGTCGATGACGACGCTGGACTCGTAGTAAAGAACGCGCTCGAGGTCCTTGACCTTCATGGCCAGCAGCTGGCCGATGCGGCTCGGCAGCCCCTTGAAGAACCAGATGTGAGCGATGGGGACTGCGAGTTCGATGTGCCCGAGGCGCTCACGCCGCACCTTGCTCTGTGTGACCTCGACACCGCACTTGTCGCAGACGATCCCCCGGAAGCGGATGCGCTTGTACTTGCCGCAATTGCACTCCCAGTCCTTGACCGGACCGAAGATGCGCTCGCAGAACAGCCCATCTTTCTCCGGTTTGAAGGTCCGGTAGTTGATCGTCTCCGGCTTGGTTACTTCGCCGTAGCTCCACGAACGGATCGTGTCGGGCGAAGCGAGCTGGATCAGGATCGCACTGCAACCGGCTGCCTTGCTCTCTTCTCTTTGCCTCAGTCCCAGCATTCGTTTCCTCCTGGCAGTCCCGGCCAACGACCGGGACGGGAGAATATCAGCGGGCCCTTGCGGGCGAGATTTCCAATCCTACGCACGGGGTCGACCGTGCACAACTAGACGGCATCCTCGAGACGCACGTCCAAGCAGAGGCTCTGTAACTCCTTCATCAGCACATTGAACGACTCCGGAATCCCCGGCTCGGGCGGGTTCTCGCCCTTGACGATGGCCTCGTAGACCTTCGAGCGTCCGCTCACGTCGTCGGACTTGACGGTGAGCATCTCCTGCAGACAGTTCGCAGCGCCGTAGGCCTCCAGAGCCCAGACCTCCATCTCACCGAAGCGCTGGCCACCGAACTGGGCCTTGCCGCCCAGCGGTTGCTGGGTCACCAGGCTGTACGGCCCGATGGAGCGGGCGTGGATCTTGTCCTCCACCAAGTGGTGGAGCTTGAGCATGTAGATCACCCCGACGGTCACGTCCTTGTCAAAACGCTCGCCGGTGCGGCCGTCGTAGAGCTTGGCCTTGCCGCTCTCCGGCAGTCCGTTTCTCTTGAGCGCCTCTTTGATCTCGCTGATCCGCGCACCGTCGAACACCGGCGTCATGACCCTCACACCCTCGTGGGCCGCCGCCCAGCCGAGGTGGGTCTCGAGGATCTGGCCGAGATTCATCCGGCTAGGTACACCGAGCGGGTTCAGGACGATGTCCACCGGCGTGCCGTCGTCCAGGTACGGCATGTCTTCTTCGGCCATGATCTTCGAAACGACGCCCTTGTTGCCGTGGCGGCCGGCCATCTTATCGCCCACGTTGAGCTTGCGCCGACGCGCGACGTATACCTTGACCAGCTTGACGACCCCCGGCAGCAGTTCGTCACCGCGCAGGGCCCGCTCGCACTCCTTCTCGTACTCGACCTCGAGACGCTCGCGTTCGCGGCTCGCCGCTTCGAACACCGTGCGGATGCGCCGGTCCTTCTGGTCGGCCCTGACCAGAGGCAGGCCCCAGTGGATGGCGGTAAAATCGATCTGCTCGAGGAGCGCCTTGGTGAACTTGCGCCCCGACTTGACCAGCACCTCGCCGGTGTTGGCATCGATGATGTGGTGGGCCGTCTCGCCGGCGAACAGCTCGCTCAACCGCTCCACGGCGATCTTGTCGACCTTGTCGCGCTGGCGGTTGCGTCGCCGGCGCAGAGCGTCGAGCTGGCGCCGCTCTTCTTTCTTGGAGCGCTGGCTGCGATCCTGGCGACTGAAGACCTTCACCCCGACGACGATGCCGTCCATTCCCGGCGGCGCCTTGAGCGAGGTATCCTTCACGTCGCCGGCCTTCTCGCCGAAGATCGCCCGGAGCAGCTTCTCCTCCGGCGAGAGCTCGGTCTCGCCCTTGGGCGTGACCTTACCGACGATGATGTCTCCCGCGCGTACCCGCGAACCGGCGAAGATGATGCCTTCCTCGTCGAGGTTGCTGAGTGTCTCCTCACCGATGTTCGGGATCTCGCGGGTGACTTCCTCGACGCCGCGCTTGGTATCGCGAACCTGTAGCTCGAGTTCCTCGATGTGCAGCGACGTGTAGATCTCTTCGGTTACCAGGCGTTCGGAGACGAGGATCGCGTCCTCGAAGTTGTACCCACCCCACGGCATGAAAGCCACCAGCAGGTTGCGACCGAGAGCCAGTTCGCCACCGTCGGTACAAGGACCGTCGGCGAGGATGTCGCCCTTCTTGATCCGCTGACCCGGCATCACCAGCGGCCGCTGGTTGTAGCAGGTGTCCTGGTTGCTACGCCTGAACTTGCGCAACCGATATTCGATGACCCCGCCGGTGTCGAAGAAACTGTCGGGCCGCACCGCCTCCTCGTCATCGTAACGAATGACGACCGTATCGGCGGTGGCCGACTCGACCACGCCGTTCGCAGCTGCGGTGACCACCGCGCCCGAATCGACGGCGATCTTCTTCTCGGTGCCAGTGCCGACGACCGGAGCTTCGGCCCGCAACAGCGGGACCGCTTGGCGCTGCATGTTACAACCCATCAGCGCGCGGTTCGCGTCGTCGTGCTCGAGGAACGGGATCAGCGACGCCGCCGCCGAGACGATCTGCTTCGGCGAGACGTCCATGAACTGCAGATCCTTCGGCGCGACCAGCGGGTACTCGCCCTTGAAGCGAGCCAGCACACCGGTACGCGCGAAGCCGCCCTTCGCATCGAGCGGCGCGTTGGCCTGAGCGATGGTCACCTCATCCTCGTCGTCGGCGGTGAGGTGGCGCACCTTACGGGTGACCTTCCCCTTCTCGACCACGCGGTAGGGCGACTCGATGAAGCCGAAGTGGTTGACGCGCGCGTAAGTGGCCAGGCTCGCGATCAGACCGATGTTGGGACCTTCCGGCGTCTCGATAGGGCACATCCGTCCGTAGTGCGTGTAGTGGACATCACGCACCTCGAAACCGGCGCGGTCGCGGTGCAAACCGCCCGGGCCGAGGGCCGATAGACGCCGCTTGTGCGTCAACTCGCTCAGCGGATTGGTCTGGTCCATGAACTGGCTGAGCTGGCTGCTGCCGAAGAACGACTGGATCACGGCCGAAACCGTACGCGCGTTGACCAGGTCGGTCGGGCTGAGCGGTTTTTCCCTGTCCGAGAGGTTCATCCGCTCCTTGATGATGCGTGCCATGCGCGACAGCCCGACGGAGAACTGGTTGGCGAGCAGCTCGCCGACCGAACGGATGCGCCGGTTACCGAAGTGGTCGATGTCGTCGATATTGCCGCGGCCCAGAAACAGCATGATCATCTCGCGGATGATCGCCAGAAAATCCGCCGGCGTCAGCGTGGCCGTGTGCTTCGGGACGTTCAGCCCCAACCGGCGATTCATCTTGTAGCGGCCAACCTCGGCCAGATCGTAACGCTTCTCGTGGAAGAAAAGCCGCTCGAACAGCGCCTTGGCCACTTCCTCGTTGGGCGGGTCGCCCGGACGCAGCAGCTGGTAGAAGCGCCGTAGCGCCTCGCTCTGGTTACTGGTCGGATCCTTGCGCAACGTATTGAGAATCAGGCTCGGCTCGTTGAGCGAGACCTGGTCGGACTTGATCACCTGGAGAGTTTTCACTCCGGTGCCGAGGATCTCGTCACGCAGCAGCGCGTCGATCACCGTGCCGGCCTTGGCGATCGGATCCTCGACCTCGGGCTTGTAGATGTCCTGGGCCAGCACCCGGCCCTCGAGGTTCTCGAGGAAGGTGGTGTACTTCTTCCCCTTCTTGGGGGGTACCTTGACCTTCTCGACCTCGTGGAACAGCCCGATGATATCGGCGTTGGTCTCGAAACCAAGCGCACGCAAGAGCATCGTCACCGGCTGCTTGCGCTTGCGGTCGATGTGTACGTAGAGGATGTCGTTGATGTCGGTGGTCATCTCCACCCAGGAGCCGCGATACGGGATGATGCGGGACCGGAACAGGCGGCGGCCGTTGGGGTGGATTTCATCGCTGAAGAAAACACCGGGCGACCGATGGAGCTGCGAAACGATCACGCGTTCGGCACCGTTGATCACGAAGGTACCCTTATCGGTGATCATCGGCAGCTCACCCAGGTAGACTTCCTGCTCCTGGATGTCGCGGATGTGCAGCTCGGTTTCGCCCGCTTCCTCGTCCTGTTCCTTGACGACCAGACGCAGCCGGACCTTCAACGGTACGCTGTAGGTCAGCCCGCGCTCCTGGCACTCGTCGAGGCCATACTTGGGCTCACCGGTGGTGTAGCTGATGAACTCCATCACCAGATGGCCACGGGTCGCCTCGATGGGGAAGATCGTCTTGAATACGCCCTGCAGACCGTGGTCGGTCCGCTGATCCGGCACGACGTCCAGCTGCAAGAAGTCGTTGTACGACTCGAGCTGCACCGCCAGCAGGTTGGGCATCTCTTCTTTCTGTTGCAGCTTCGAGTAGTTGACGCGTCCGGTAAACTTATCGACAGGTAAGGTGACACTCACGGGATAGTTCCTCGCGCGAAAGAGGGGTCGTGACGGCTCCCGGATGACGCCTACTGGCCGGCGCCGGGCCGCCGCGGCTGCTTGCTGAGCACACCGCGACCGATAGGCGGGCGGCCGCTCGGGCCACCCGCCCTACCCGATCTACTTCACATCGACGATGGCGCCGACTTCCTCGAGCTTCTCCTTGAACTGCTCGGCCTCTTCCTTGGTCACGCCTTCCTTGACGTTGGTCGGGGCCTGTTCGACGAGCTGCTTGGCTTCCTTCAACCCGAGGCTGGTAATGGCACGGACGACCTTGATCACCTGGATCTTCTTGTCACCGATGCCGGTCAGCACCACGGCGAACTCGTCCTGGACTTCCTCGGCGGCTTCGGCGCCGGCGCCCGGCATCGCAGCCATCGCCATGGGAGCGGCAGCGCTCACACCGAATTCGTTCTCCATGGCTTTGACCAGATCCGCGGTTTCGAGAAGTGTCATGGCCTTGACCAGGTCCATGATTTTTTCCGCGTTCTTGCTGAGTTTGATCTCTTCGGACATCGTTTCGTTTCCTCTCTAGTGTCTGGGTTGGTGCGGTCGCGTTCGCAGACGAGCACCGTGTTCCCGGTTGAACGTGTAACTAGGCCGCGGTCTCGGCCTCGGCTTTCTGCTTGGCCACCGCGTCGATGACGCGGACCAGCGCCGTGGCCACACCGCCGATGGTCACAGCCAGGCCACGAATCGGCGAGTTGATACTGCCCATCATCTGGGCGATCAGCTCATCCCAGCCTGGAATCTTGGACAAGGCGACAACTTGCTCGGCATCGATGAACTCGCCATCGAAGATACCGCCCTTGACCGTCAGCGCCTTGTGCTCCTTGGCGAATTCGATGACC
>JAUVBS010000270.1 GCA_030591105.1 bacterium
CCAAGGGGTTAGACTATTCATTCCCCGGCGTCTCCAGCGCATAAATAGTGCGGATAGAATCGGGTAGTACAAGCGGTGGATCAGGTGTGCGCCACCACGGAAGCGACGGGGTACTTCCAAAACCCACCAAAATAGGTTATAATTACCGATTGCCCGGTACGTAATTCAGTGGAGGCTGCAAGCGTGCCGTCGATTGCTCATAACTCACGGAGGCATTCATGAATCCGCGCCGAGTCACTACAATCGCTGGTGCCGTATGGCTGCTGCTGGCCGCGGGGCTGGCTGTTGGCGCCGAAGCAGATGTCGATACCGACCGCACGCTGGTCTTCGATCCTGCGGCGGCGGACCTCGCCCCGTCGGTCCAGATCGTATCTGGGTCCGGTGGCGCGTTGACGCTCGAATTCGTCCTACCGTCGCTCGAGCGCGAAGAAATCGTGCGGGCCGACGGTACCGGGACGTTGCTGACCATTGCTGGGGGCGGCTTCGCGAGCCAGACAGGCGGTCTGACCGTGCCGACGTTCACGCGGTTAGTCGCGGTGCCTGACGGTGCGGTCGTCCAAACACGGATCGGCACGGTCGAGCGCATCGGCCTGCCCGAGGTCGAGCTGTTGCCCTGGTCCGATGCAGAACTCGGTCCTGCCGCGACTGCCAGCAGTGAGGGTATGGACGACCTCACGGCAGACCAGCTGGTGACGGTGGGCCCGCCGGCTCGGTTACGCGGTCTGCAGGTCGTACCGGTCACGTTCCGACCGGTGAAGTACGATCCGCTACGTGGCGTGGTCGAGGTCGCGACCCGGATCGAGGTCGAGTTGACCGACCGGAACGGCCAACCGTTGACCGCGTCGGCGGCGGCGCCGGACCCGAACCGTTTACCCTCCTCTTTTGCCGATCTCTACGACGATGTGGTTGTCAACTACGACGGGGAGAGGGGTACAGAGGGATCGACCGGCTACTTGATGATCTGTCCGTCTGACGCCGCAGTAATAGCTGCCCTCGAGCCGCTGCTCGAGTGGCGGCGGCGCCAGGGTTACACGGTGCGGTTGGCGACCCTCCTCGAAACCGGATCCACCCGCGATCAGATCAAGGCTTTCATCCAGACGTTCTACGACACCTCGGAAGTACCGCTGGAATTCGTAGTTCTCGCCGGTGATGCCACCGGCAGCTACGTCGTACCGTGCTGGTTCGAGAACCAATCCGGTTATCACGGCGAAGGCGACCACTACTACACGATGCTCGATGGCGATGACATTCTCGCGGATGTGCACATCGGCCGTCTCTCGTTCCGTACACTGGCCTCGCTCGCTGACATCGTGCAGAAGATCGTCCCGTACGAAAAGAATCCGACCGACGATCTCGATCCCGAGTGGTTCACCCGCGGCTACGTAGTGGGCGACCCGTCCGCGTCGGGCCAATCGACCATCACGGTCAGCCAGTGGTGCAGAGTTCAGATGATCGACAACGGTTACACCGAGGTCCAGACCACCTTTTACGGTAACTTCGCCGCGCTGATGGTGGCGGGGTTGAACCGCGGTGATTCGATCTTCACGTACCGTGGCTGGTGGGGCTCCAGCGGTTTCGGGAACGGTCACGTAAGCCTACTTACCAACGCGCCGAAGCTTCCGTTCGCGGTGGTGATAACCTGTGGTACGGGATCGTTCTCGAGCTACACGACTGCCCTGAGCGAAGCGTTCTTGCGGCAGCCCGGCGGCGGCGCGGTCGCCTGTATCGGTACCGCCACTCCTGGTACGCACACCCGCTATAACAACTGTATGTACTACGGGATTCTCGAGGGGGTGCTCAATTCGGGCGAGCACCGTGCCGGCCCGGCGCTCACGCGTGGCAAGCTGGAGATGTATAACAACTACCAGCTCTCCGAGCCGAACAAGGTCGAGATCTGGTCGGTGTGGAACAACCTGATGGGCGATCCAGCCACGGATATCTGGACCAGTCGGCCGGTCCCGATGACCGTCACGCACCCGACGGAGCTGGCCACCGGAGCCAATTCGTTGCCGGTGATCGTCACCGACGTCGAAGGGCAGCCGCTCGCAGCTATCCGTGTCGCGGTTTACCAACCCGACGGCGGTAGCGCTACTGCTTTGACCGACGCCGCCGGTCTGGTCAACCTACCGCTCGACGGATTCGTCGCCGGGCCGTTCGAGGTCACCGCATTCCAGCACCGCATGCGGCCCTATCTCGGTAGCGCCGAACTGGGCACCGCTCCGGTCTTCGTCAACCTGGCCGCTTTGACCGTCAGCGACGACGGCACCGACGGTAGCGTCGGCAACGGCGATGGCGAGGTCAACCCCGGTGAGACACTGGCGCTGGCGGCCCAGCTGATAAACCTCGGTGTTCTGCCGACAGGCGGCGTGTCGGCGACCCTTGCCACGCGCGATCCGTATGTGAGCTTGCTCACGACGGACGTCAGGTACGGTGATCTCGCAGCGGGTGCGTCGGCGGGGGGTGCCGAGCCGTTCTTGGTCGCGGTGGCCGCCGCTGCACCGGCCGGCCACGTGGTCACCATCGATCTGACCGCCACGAGCGACGACGGTCAGTGGGTCTCTCTGATCGCGTTGCCGGTGGCGGGAAGCGCGCTTGAGGCGGTCGGGTACATCTACACCTCCGTGGGCGGCAACACACCCGAACCGGGCTCGTCAGGTTCGGTCACCATCGAACTGCTGAACCACGGTAGTTTGCCCGTTGCGGGTGCAACCGCGACGCTCTCGACACGTAGTCGCTGGGTCACGGTGACCGACCCGACCGGCAGTTACGGTGCCATCGAGGTCGACGAAGTCGTCGGCAATGGCGCCGACCCCTTTGCCATCGCGGTCGCTGACGAGGCCATCGTTGGGCACTTGGCGACCTTTACCGTGGCGCTTGCCTTGGCCAGCGGTGCGGTCGACACCACGACGATCCAGGTTACCCTCGGCGAACCGACGTCGACCGACCCGGTCGGTCCCGACGGTTACGGCTACCGCGCCTTCGACAATACCGACATCGGGTATCCGTACGCTCCGGTGTACGAGTGGGTGGAGATCGACCCGAGCCTCGGTGGCATGGGTACCGGCCTGGGTCTGACCGATCACGGCCAGTATGAGGACGATACCGAGACCGTTCAGCTACCGTTTGTCTTCAGCTATTACGGTCAGGAGTACGACCGCGTTTCGATCTGTTCCAACGGCTGGATCGCCATGGGTGCGACCGCCCTGACCAACTACCGCAACTGGTCCATTCCGTGTGCGGGGGCTCCCGATGCGCTGATCGCGCCGTTCTGGGACGACCTTTACCTGTCGACCACGCAGGGTGGAGTCTTCTTGTGGTACGACGAGGTCGGCGGTCGGGTGGTGATCGAGTACGGACGGGTACGCAACCGGTACAACAGCGCCCTGGAGGACTTCCAGGTGATCCTCTACGACCCCGCCGTCCACGGGACCGAAACCGGTGACGGTTTGATCGTTTTCCAGTACCAGGTCATCGCCAACGTCGATCCGATCAACGGCTATGGTACCGTCGGCATCATGAACCAAGACCGGTCCGACGGAGTGCTCTACACCTACTGGAACCAGTACCCGCCGGCGGCCGTTCCGTTGAGCGGCGGCCGTGCCATTGCGTTCGTACCGTTACGGCTAGAGCAAAGCCAGTCGACCGGAGTGGATACGGCGGAGTTGCCGGCGGCCGTTGCCTTGGCGCCGAACTTCCCCAATCCGTTCAATCCGACGACGCAGATCCGCTTCGGGTTGCCGACCGACCAGCGCGTCGCGCTACGCGTCTACGATGTCCAAGGACGTCTGGTCGCCACTCTCGCCGAGCGCTCGTTGCCTGCCGGGCATCACCAGGTCACCTGGCACGGTGTCGACGACAACGGATCGCCGGTGGCCTCCGGGACCTACGTCTACCGTCTCGAGACCGAAACTGGTGTGGTCACGCGTAAAATGACGCTCGTCTAGTAGGCGGCGTGTGTCAGGTCGTTACCTCGATCGCGTAGTGAATATCGATGCTGAGGAATAACTCGACGCTGGC
>JAUVBS010000028.1 GCA_030591105.1 bacterium
GCAAAAACGCCAGCGGGCACTGCGGGAATGGGCGGCGGATCATCGGTTTACATTTGCGGCGGAACGAGACACGACGCTGGCGGACCGCTTCTTCGCGGTCGGTATCCTGCACCGCGGCCACGGTCGGCACGCCAAGAACGTGATGACCGGCACACGCAACGACCGCCCAGTGTGGGCCTTCGACTACTGTTACACCACCGGCTCGGGGCGCAGTCGGCGGACCCACCGCATCAGTGCCGTGGTGATCAAATGCGATCATCCCCTCATTCCGTTGACCATCCGCCGTGAGCATCTGTTCGATCGCGTGGGGGAGTTCATCGGTCTGGACGATATCGATTTCGAATCGGCGGAATTCAGCCGTCGCTTCTTTGTGAAGTCTCCGGACCGGCGCTGGGCGTACGACGTCATCCATGCGAAGATGATGGAGTACCTTCTGGAGCACTGCGACGTGACGATCGAATTCGACGGCTGGCACGTCATTGCCCACCGGCAGCGGCGCTTTTCGCCTGCGGAGTTCGACTCGGCCATCCGGTTGATCGAGGGCATCTTCACGCGTATCCCGACCTACGTCGTACGGCAGTTGACGGGGCAGGACCGCTCCGGACCAGACGCCAACGAACTGGACCAACGGCGGACCGATCCGGGAGCCGCCGCGCCGAGGAGACGCTCATGAACCTGTATGTTGTACTTGTCATCGTAGCCCTGGTGACCGGCTGGGCGATTCTCAGCTACAACGTGCTGGTGCGATTGCGTCAGCACTGTGGTGAGGCGTGGTCGGGTATCGATACCGAACTGAAGCGTCGCTACGACCTGATTCCGAACCTGGTCGAGCTCGTCAAGGGGTACGCTGCTCACGAACGCGAGCTGCTGACCTCTGTAACGCAGGCGAGGGTGCAAGCACTCGCGTCGACCGGTTCACCGGGTGCGCAGGCCGCCGATGAGAAACGACTCGTCAGCAGTCTCGACCGCCTGTTCGCCGTCTCGGAACGCTATCCCGACCTGAAGGCGAGTGACAATTTCCTGGCGTTACAGCACCAGCTTGCCGAGACGGAGGACCGTATCCAGGCGGCGCGCCGCTTCTACAACGCCAACGTGCGCGATCTGAACACGCGCATCGAGGTGTTTCCCTCGAATCTCGTCGCCTCGGCTTTCGGTTTTCGGCCTGAGGAGTACTTCGAGGTCGACGCTGCGCGCGTGCGCCAGGTGATCGACGTTTCTTTTACCTGAGACGGGATCAACCGACGCCGTGTTCGGGATTGTTGAAATCCTCGAACGATGCCGAGCGCTCGTGAAAGAGACGTTCGGCCCAACGATCTTCCTGGTAATGGATGCGTTGGGCCAGGCGCCAGTAGGCCCAAGCGAGCAGCACCAGTAGCAGCATATCCATGATCCAGGAAGCCCGGCTGCCGAAGCCGACGAAGGTCCGCAGGATAATCTTCGCCGCCTGCAAGCCACCGACGAGCGTCAACATGTCGCGCATGCGCCGGCCGATGCGAGACTGCTCGGCGTACCCGAAGAGAATGATGGTCAGGTACTTCGCCAGCGCCATCCCCGCCGGTGCGAAACCCATACCCGGCGCCGCGAAGATCATGGTGAACAGATCCAGACCGTGGCCCATGTGGAAGGTGCCCGTTACCCAGCCCATGGGCGACATGTAGCCGCGGAAGCCGGTCACGATGAACCCGCCGGCCAAAACCAGCAAGGTCACGATCCAGACTGCCCAAGGGATCGCGAACGCCATGTTGTAGAAATCGAGTAACTGAGCGCGGTCGGCTACCTTGCCCATACCGCTCAGGCCCGCGCTGAGCACCACGAGCACGGCCCCGATGCGCAACAGCGTGCTGCCTCGCAAACCGCCGTGCATCACCTGCCAATAGTCGGTTGGGATCTTCTGGCTCAAGCGGTGGTCCTTTCGGCGTCGGTTCGTCTGGCCGGGCCAGAGGTTACCTTCTCAGGACGCAACTGACAACAGTTCGCCAGCGAGGACGATCGTCGGTGTCCGGTCTGGATCTGGACTTCTGCCGCGGCCTCGTGTAACCTGGGCTATCATGAAGATCGCCTTCATCGGTAGCCACGGAGTGGGCAAGACCACGCTCTGTTACGAACTGGCCGCGGTACTGAAGCGGCTGGATCTGAGCGTCGACCTCGTCAAGGAGGTTGCACGCGCCTGCCCCTTGCCCATCAACCGCGAGACGACTGACCGCGCCCTGCGCTGGAGTCTCCACACGCAGGTGGCTCGAGAGATCGAGTTGGCCAGTGGCTTTGCCGCCATCGTATGCGATCGATCAGTCCTGGACAACTACGCCTACCTGGTACACGCCGACGGCCGGCAACCGGATCTCGACCCGCTGATCCGCCGCTGGATGGCGACCTACACACTGCTGGTGAAAGTACCGGTCGTCGCACCGCCCGCGTACGACGGCACCCGCGACACGTCGACCGACTTCCAGGTGGCCATCGACCGCTTGATCGACGAGCTCCTCGATGCCTTTGCGCTCGAGCGGGTCAGACTGCCCGCAGACGACCGCTCGGTCTGGATCCAGATGGTGCTGGAGCAGTTACGTCTGCCCGCACGACTTCCCCAACTCGGTCTGTTCGAGTAAGTTCCGGCCGCGAGCCTGCCGCGATTTCGGGTTGTCCCCGGACCTCGGGTATTCCCGTTCTGGACAATCGGACCTATTTGCCCTTAATTGGCGCGCAATGGGGACGATCAACGAGACCAGGGAACTTTACTTCTGGTCCGGGTTTTGCAAGTGGGCCAGAGTCGAACCGAGCCCTCGCTACCGTGGCCGCACACGCGGCCCGGTCGTGCATAAAGCAATTAGGAGAACAACAACGTGCCAGGCACCTCGCTCCGCGTGATGACTTTCAATCTGCTGACCTCGACCACGAAGCAACGCACGCATCCGTGGCGCCTGCGCCGACGGAGCGTCGCCCGCATCTTCCGCCGCTATGCGCCGGACGTGATCGGCACACAGGAAGCGAATTTGGCCCAGCTGCGCGATCTGGCGGAGCTCCTGCCGGAGTATGAGTTCCTCGGCGAAGGCAACCTGGGGCAGTTGCAGTCCGGGAGCGCGGACAACTGGTACAGCGCAATCTTCTACCGGTGGGACCGGGTCCGTCCGGCCGAGGGTGAGGGAGATGCGTACTGGCTATCGCCGACTCCGGACGTGCCAGCTTCCCAGTTCCACCTGGGCACACGTCCGCGGGTGGCGACCTGGCAACGGTTCGAGCACCTCGGTAGCGGACGGGATTTCCTGTTCGGCACAACGCACCTCGAAGCGGTCAACCCGCGGCATCGCCGCAAGAGCGCCGTGTTGTTGCGGGAGTACATCGACCGCCGGGTGCGGGAGCTCGGCGACGACATCCCGGTCTTCTTGACCGGTGACTTCAACGCCGTGGAGAACTCGCGCGAGATTCGCACCATGCGCGACCGTACCGACGGACGCGTGCAGCTGTACGACGTGTGGGAGGAAGCGGCGGCCGCCGGCGCCGCCGGTGGCGCTACCTTCCGCGGTATGGGACTGCGCGATCGTGTCGGCCGGATGTTGACGGGACCGCGCCGTATCGACTACGTGTTCTACCGCCCTCAGCTGGAGATCGGCTCGGTCGCGCGCGTCGACTTCGAATCCATGCTGAGCCGCGAATGCACCATGCCGTCGGACCATTATCCGGTTTTGGCCGATTTCCAATTGGCCAGCTAAATCTCCATCTCTGCTACGCAACCGCCCGTCGCCGACTCTGGTGTCGATCGGGCGTTGGGTCTGATCGCGGCGCCGACGATACCCCTTGGCACAGCTTGTTGTATCGGCACGGAAATTGATAGATAGCCCCTTGGGCCCCTGTGATTGAGGCGACGTATAGTACTCTTGCCAATCTACGCCGATCGGTTACAATGATTGTATAGGGGCGTGCCCGGGCTCCGGGCCGAAACATCCAGCCAACAGGGAGGCAATTTATGGAAGCTGCCAAAACCCTCGATCGAGGCGCACTCCTTCCGGAGGAGATCCTTGCGCTCCCCACGGTCGAAATTCCGGTAGCCGGTGTAACCGGTTACAGCCTGAACGACGACGAGAAACAGGTCGTCTTTTTTATTTTCGAGGAGGGGGTATCTTTCCCCGACCACGCCCACTGCGAGCACAGGGGACTGGTGGTATCGGGGGAGGTGGTGCTGGAGATCGATGGCCAGACCAACCTCTATCAGACCGGGGACACCTATTGCGTGCCCGAGGGAGTCAAGCACCGAACGCACTTCAGCCAGCGAACTGTGATCATCGACATGTCCTACGCGCCGGACCGTTACAAGGTCCGGAGTATGTCGACAGCCGGCTAAACTGATTTCGCTGGATAACCATCGCTACGGGTCGGCCTGAGGCCGGCCCGTTTTCTTCGTTGTGTCCATCGCTGGACCGACCAGGAGCTCGTAGCGACGGTCGGGATCGAAGTAGCGTTCGGCCACGCTGCGGATCGCTTCCGGCTCACAGGCGCCGATCGCCGCGATGAGGCGGGGCAGATCGTTGGCCGACCGGCCGTAGACCTGGTCACCGATGCAGCGAGCGACGCGGGAGCTGTTGGACTGGTTGGCGATCAACAGATTGCCAGTCAACTTGGCGCGTGCCCGCCGTAGCTCGTCCGCAGCCGGTGGCGCATCGGCCGACCGTACGAGCTGGTCGACCAGCGCGGTGAGCGCGGCATCCTCCGATTCCGGGTCGGTCATCACATATCCCACCAGCAGGCCGGGCCCCAGCCCAGCCGCTCCCATGAAGCCGGTGTTATAGCAGAGAGAGCGGCGGTTACGTAATTCTTCGAACAGCCGGCCGCTTTGACCGTCGAGTAATTCGCGCAACAACAGGAGCTCTACGCGGTCGGTATCCGGATCGGGCGGGCCCGGCCACGCGGCCAGGATCGCGCTCTGCTGTCGGTCTTTCACGAACCGCCGGCGGACCACACCGTCCGCCGTGGCAACACTTCTGAGGTCGGGCAGGTGCGGCGGTTCGCCAACGGGTAAGTCTGCAAGCAGATCGATACAACGCGGCAACAAAGTGTCCGGATCGCAATCTCCCGAGATCACGAGCGAGAGGTTGCGCGGTCGCCATAGACGTGTGTGTTGGGCGCGCAGGTCAGCGGTGCTCAAGCGTGCGAGACTCGCTACCGAGCCGACGAGTGGGCGGCCGTAGGGGTGGTCGCCGAACATCAACGCGCGCAGCTGCACACCGGCGAACTGGAAGGGATCGTCGTCGATCGCCTGGAGTCGGTCGCGTGCTTGTCTCAGCTCATGGTCCACCTCGGCGTCGGGGAAGGAAGGTCGGCAAGCGATCGAGCCCCAGAGTTCGAGTGCGGGTTCAAGTCTTTCTGCCAGCGCCGTGAGCGCAATGCCGGTGAAGTCGCGTTCGATGTGCGGTGCCAGCGATGCCCCTTGGTTCTCGACCGCGGCGTGGATTTCTTCACTGCTTCGGCCGTCGGTACCCTTGACCTGAACCTGTTGGGTTAGCGCCGCGAGGCCCGCGGTGTCGGCGCTCTCGAGGCAACTTGCGCCGCGCGCATAGAGTGCGATTGCCACCACCGGTAGACTGCGGTCGACGCGATAACAGACGCGCAGCCCCTCCGGCAGTTCGGTTTCGGTAAAGAGAGAGTCGCCCACCGGCCCGGAAATCCTGGTGGTTGGTGCGCCTGCGAGCGGAGCGTGGACCGATGCGGTAGGCATCGAATTCGTAGCGGCCGTACCGGCTGTAACCGGTTGCTCGGACTCCATATCTGGAGGTGGCGCATCGCTCAGGACCGGGCCGAGCAGCCGCGTCAGATCGTCGGCGTCGCGCGGTAGCCCGGCTGCGGCTGCGTCGGCGTCGCGCGGCAGATAGACCAGGCACGTCAAACCGCCCAGGCGAAAAACGTCCCGGCAAAGCGATGCGACGTCGGCGGCCGTCACTGCCGCCACACGGTCGGGGAAAGTGAATGCTCCGTCGAGATCGCCGACTGCGTCGAAGTAGCCGAGGTTTGCCGCCTGGCCCTGGACGGTCTCGGACTGGAAGCGGAAAGTACGCAGGGCGCGGGCAGATGCCCGCTGCAACTCGTCGGTGGTCGGGCCGTTTTTCTTCAGTTCTTCGAAGACGCCGACGGCCGCGCGCAGGGCGTCGGCCAGCCGCGCGACGTCGGTTTCCAGTTCACAGATGATCGCGCCTTCGCGCGCGCCGATCTCGGACATGAGGTAGATGCTGTTGACCAGCTGTTGCCGCTCCTGAACCTCGCGGTAGAGCCGGCAGCTACGGCCGTCGCTCAGGATCCGTTCGACGACGCTCAGTGTGGTCCGCCGCGGTGAACGGTCCGAGGGGCAGCTAAACAGTAGCTTGGCGTAGGCTTTCTGAATGTCACCCCGTTCGATTCGGTAACGCGGCTGCAGGTGTGGCGGCTCGACCGGCGGTTTGATCAGTTCGCCGTCATGACGAGCCGGTGCGCGGAAACGTTCCTGGATCAGCGCCAGCGTCTGTACCGCATCGACGTCACCGGCGACGACGACCGTGACGTTTTCGGGTCGGTAGGCGGTCCGGTAGAAAGCGATGATCTGCTCGCGCGGTGCTGCGAGCAACTCCTCGTCCTGTCCGCCGATGGGGTAGCGGTAGGGGCTGCGGTCGTAGGCCAAATCCATGATCCAGCGCCAGGTGATACCAAAGCCGTAAGGCAGGTCGTCGTACATGTGATTCTCGTGCACCAGGACCTGCCGTTCGGCGTCGAGGGCGTCGGCGGCGAACGTGGCCGAGAAGAGCGTATCGCCGAGGATGTCGCACGCCGTGGTGAGTTGTTCGCGAGGTACCGTGATGTGGTAGCTGGTGGTTTCGTAACCTGTACCGGCGTTGGTTGCGCCCCCGGCCTCCGCCACTTCGCGGGCGAAGTCCCCCTCGCTGCGCCGCTCGGTGCCCTTGAACAGCATGTGTTCGATACCGTGGGACCAGCCGCGCAGATGGTCTGGCTCGTAGTTGGATCCGACGCGGACCCAAGCGTGGCAAATGGCGACCGGGCTGCGGCGATCCTCACGGATGATCACCCTCAACCCGTTGTCGAGCGTTGCGGTGACCACGTTCTGGTCGTAGCGGTGGCGCTGTAGGGTGGGCTCGGCATCGCGTTGCGTCATGGTGCTCCTCTCCAGCTGACCTGCGCGGGGGGCAGTGCGGTCATGATAGGCCACCGGCGCGACCCTGGCGACATTTACCGGCAGCTCTGACGGCTACACCGACGCCGCTGACGAGCCACCTACCGAGCCGTCGGCGAGTCCCGGGATTGACGGGAGGGTGACCATCGGCGAGCTTTGCCGCGGACCGATCGTGCCGATGTCACCACGGGGGAGCCGCTGCGCATGACGACCAGTTCCGGCCGCCGCACTCTACGGCCGCGCCAGATATTTATCAAGATATTGCACCGGCTCGGGCCCGACGAGGCGGCGGTGATGCTGGTGATCGCCGGCACAGTCGGTATCGTCGGTGGCTTCGGTGCCATCGTGTTTCGCTGGCTGGTGCAGTTCTTCCAGACCTTTGCCATCGGGGCGGGGGAGAACACCGTCGAGTTGCTCGCGACGTTACCGGGATATCGGCGGGTCCTGCTACCGATGGTCGGCGCGGTGCTAGTCGGCCCGCTGGTCCACTTCCTCGCCCGCGAAGCCAAGGGCCACGGCGTCCCCGAGGTGATCGAGGCGATCGTTTTTCGCAACGGGGTGATCCGGCCCATCGTCGCCGCGGTGAAGATCGTCGCCAGCGCGATCACCATCGGTTTTGGCGGTTCGGTGGGCCGCGAGGGCCCGATCGTCCAGATCGGAGCTTCGCTGGCGAGCAGCCTCGGGCAGTGGCTGCGCTTCTCGCCCCAGCGGCTGCGTTTGATGATCGGGTGCGGGGCGGCCGCCGGCATCGCCGCCACGTTCAACGCGCCCATCGCCGGTGCGTTCTTCGCGCTGGAGATCCTGCTGCGCGATTTCGGTGTGGTGACCTTTGCACCGATCATCGTAGCGAGCGTGATGGCCACCGCGGTCAGCCGCCGCTTCCTGGGCGATACGCCGGCGTTCCCGGTCCCCGGTTTCGAGATCAATAGCTATCTCGAGTTGCCATTTTATCTGGTGCTGGGGTTGTTGATGGGGCTGGTGGCGGTGGTCTACGTGCGCAGCCTCTACAGTACCGAGGCGTTTTTCGATCGGCTACGTTTCCCGCCCTATCTCAAACCGCTGCTCGGGGCGGTGCCGCTCGGGCTGATCTTCATCTGGTTTCCGCAGGTCTACGGCGTTGGGTACGGCTCGATGGTCGAAGCTCTGTACGGCCGCATGGCGTGGAGCCTGATGGCCGCGCTGGTGCTGGTCAAGCTGGTGGCGGTCAACCTGACGCTGGGGTCGGGATTCTCCGGCGGCATCTTTGCGCCGGCGCTCTTTCTGGGCGGCATGGCCGGTGGCGCCTTTGGCGCGTTGATGGGTCTGATCTTTCCCGGCGAGGTGGGGCCGGTCGGGGCGTTCGCCATGGTCGGCATGGCCGCTGTCGTGGGTGCGGCGACGGGCGGTCCGCTCACAGCGATCCTGATCCTGTTCGAGATGACCGGCGAATACCGGATCATCCTGCCGCTGATGCTGGCGGTCATCACCGCGAGCGTCACCTACCGGGCGATCATGAGCGACAGCATCTTCACACTCAAGTTCACGCGGGTCGGTAAGAAACTCGAATTCGGGCGCGAGAGCGCCATCCTCCAGAATTACCACGTCGAAGATATCATGGAGGTCAATCCGGTCACCGTCACCGAGAGGACCGGTTTCGACCGCTTATTGAAGCTGTTTCTGGAAAATCGGGATGAACACTACTACGTGGTCGACGATCACAAGCACCTCGTCGGCATGATCTCGATCCACGATGTAAAGGATGTTCTCCACGAAGAGGGTCTCGAGAAGGTGCTGCTCGCTGGCGATGTCTCGACGCCGGTCGAGTACCGGGTCTACCGCGACGATAATCTCGAGGACTGCCTGGTCGATCTGGGGCGCGAGGACAGCGCCGACCTGCCGGTACTCTATTCCGCCGAACACCCGACGCTCATCGGTGTGATTACGCGCCGCGCCATCTTCGAGGTCTACAACCGGGAAGTGCTCCATCAGGAAGACCTCGGCATCAAGCTGGTAACCGGTGAGGCGCGTATGCGCGACACGGTCGAACTGCCGGAGACGTACAAGGTACAGGTTCTCACCCCGCCGGATTCCTATTACGGCCAAACGTTGAAAGGGCTGGCGTTGCGCCAGCGCTTCGGTGTCTCGGTGCTCGCGGTCAAGCGACGGGGGCTGCTCGGCTCGACCCGCAATGAACTGCCCGACCCGGACCGCCCGCTCGTCGTCGGCGACCGGTTGTTCATCGTCGGGCACGTTGCCGATCTCGGCCGCCTGCTAGCTGCGGTCAACCCCGACGCGTTTCCTGGACCGTCTCATCACAGTTGACGAAAGCGGTGTGCGGCGCGTGCGCGGGCATGGTAATCTGAGGTTCCGATTCTCGGTGGTGCGTAGTGTGGACCAGGAGGCAACCCCGGATGGACCGGCCACCGGACATCCTGACCGTCGATGTGGAGGAGTGGTTCCACGGTCATAACTACCTCGCCCACGTACCACCTGATACTTGGGACGCCCAGGAATCTCGAGTCGTCGCGAATACCGAACGTTGCCTCGCGCTGCTCGCCCGGTACGACACACCGGCGACGTTTTTCGTCCTCGGCTGGACGGCCGAGCGTCATCCCGATCTGATCGCGCGCATCGCCGAAGCTGGTCACGAGATCAGCTGCCACAGCTACGGCCACCCGGAGCTGTTCAAGCTGAGCGATACCGATTTCCGTCGCGACCTCGACCGCGCCTTGAGCGCTCTGGCCGCTGCCGGAATCGCGCAGGTGGCCGGCTACCGCGCCCCTAGCTTCAGTCTGACCAAACCGGTGCACCATTTCCTGCCGATCCTCGCCGAATACGGTTTCCGCTACGACTGCTCGCTTTTCCCGGTACACCACCCGCGCTACGGCCAGCCGACCGTTCCGCGGCGCGCATTCGTGCTCGACCGCACCGACCTGGTGGTCGTTCCGATGACGACCTTGCGGTTGCTCGGCGCGAACCTCCCCTTCGCGGGCGGCGGGTACCTGCGGCTGCTGCCGCTGGCCGCTTACCGCTGGTTACGCAAACGCTGCTTGGCCCAGGGGATTGCCAACATCGTCTACCTGCATCCGTGGGAACTCGACGACTACCGCCCGGCAGCGGGGCAGGCGCGCTGGCTGCGTTTTCGCAGCCAAGGCGGGCAGGCGAGCGTGCCGGCTAAACTCGAGGCGATATTGCGCGAGGGACGTTTCCAGAAACTGGGCGACTACGTGGCGGAGATAGCAACACGGGGCGATCTGCCACGGCGATCGCTGCCGCTCACGTAGCAGGTTGTCGCAGTCAAGAGGAACTGCGTTACGGCGGACTCGGTGGGCGACGTCTGACCTCGTGCCCGACAGGCGGCGGTGTTATAACACGAGAACGGGGCTCTGCGGGCCCCGTTCTCGACTCGTCACCTTGGCTCCGGATGGAAGATCTCGCAAGGGGGGGAGGCGGGATAGACATCCATCGGTACCGACCCGATATACCCCGCGTCGGGTAGTGGAGTTCCCATCGTTCTGCGGAACCGGGCTGGCAAACCGTCGGCGGCTGGGTTTTACTCTTCACCGAGAACCGCCGGTTTTGCTGGACGGCACCGGGAGGCCAACGTGAACATCCTGATGGTCAGCGCCGAGTGGGCTCCGTTCGCCACGGTGGGAGGATTGGCCGACATGGCCGCGGGCCTCGCCGACGCCTTGGCCGCGCGCGGCCACGACGTGCGTGTGGTCCTACCGCTGTACGGTCAGCTCGATCGGCATGAACTGCGGATTCGTCCGCTGACCGAGATACCGTGGTTGCCTCTACGTGTCGGCCAGCAGATTCACCGGGTGCGATTCCACCGGCGGAGCGGGACCGCGGCCGGCGTGCAGATCTATTTCGTCGAGAACGGTCACTATTTTGATCGCGACGGAATCTACGTCGGCAAAGACGGCCACGCTTTCAGCGATAGTCTCTCTCGCCTGTCGCTGCACGGGCAGGCGGCACTTGCGCTCCCAGCGTTGCTCGACTGGCCAGTCGATGTGCTCCACTGCCACGACGTGCACGCGGCGACGGCGGCGATTTACCGCCAGCGCTGGTACCGCGGCAGCGAACTGCCGGGACCCGCCGGTGTGTTGTTGACGATTCACAATCTAGCCCATCAGGAAATTCACGGACCCGGCGGCGTCGACACGCTCGGACTCCCGGCGGTGTTGGCCGCCTATCCCGGCGTGCTGGAGTTTCACGGCAACATCAACTTGCTGAAAGCCGGTATCCTGGACGCCGATCTGGTCAACACCGTCAGCCCGACCTACGCGCGCGAGGTGGTCGGTGATCCCCGGTTCGGTAACGGGCTCGAAGGCGTACTCAGGAGCAAGGGCCGCGCCTTCAGCGGGATCC
>JAUVBS010000501.1 GCA_030591105.1 bacterium
CACCGCGGTGAACAACCTCGCACTCGTCGCCTACCAGCAGGACCGCCACGCCGAGGCGGCCGACCTTTACCGCCGTGCGCTCGCCATCCGCGAACAGGCCCTCGGGTCGGATCATCCCGATGTTGCCCAGACCCTGAACAACCTGGCGAACCTGCACCGCACGCAGCGGCGTTTCGACGACGCGGAGCCGCTCTACCGGCGCGCCCTGGACATCCGTGAGCGAGCGCTCGGCGGCGACCATCCGGACGTCGCCTGGAGCTTGCGCGATCTGGGTAAGCTCTACTGTGATCGCGGCGACTACACCGCGGCGGTGCCTTACTTCCGGCGAGCGGTGGCGATATTCGAGACGGCCCTCGGCCCGGAGCATCCCGAACTGGCGGATATCCTCACCGACTACGCAGAAGCGCTGCGTGAACTGGACCGGATCGAGGAAGCGGCGGTGCAATTCCAGCGAGCCGAGGCGATCCAGAGCAAACAACCACACAACGGATGATCGGTGCCACCTGTTGCGGCCAGCCGGCGGCGTCATCGCCGGGGTCGGGCTCTGGCAATCTATAGTCGACAAATATACTCCATTATTATAAACTGTATGATCGTGCGGGGATAGGGGGAGTGATTTCCTGGCAGCGCCAGGCGGACCGACAACAACGCGACGGCTATCCTCCCGACCACTTTATCGAGGCGATTCAAACCACGGCGACACGACGCCGATTTTCTGGAGGTTTAGCCCATGCGCGGTAGGCTCACTGCTTTGCTGTTACTGTCGATGATTGCGATCGTACTACTCGCCAGCTGTAGTCGCGAAGAAAGCCCCTTGGCGGTATCGGCCGACCGGCAGACCGACGACGCGACTTTCGGATCGGTCATCACTTCGGCTCCCGGCGTTATCATCAACAACTACGATGTGCACTTCGACGGTCGGACCTACGCCGACGACCAGACGACGTTCACCTACACAGTGACCGGGACCGGTATCGAACCGGCGCTCAGCCACTTCACCATCGAGCTGCCCGATTGCGCGCCCGAGCTGGCCGCGTACAGTCCGACCAACTCGGTCAGCATCAATCACAACCCTCAGACCGGCATCTACGGTATCGAGTGGCACCTGAGTGTCGAAGCGGACGATACGGTGGGGCGCCAATATTCGATCACCTTTGCCGGCGATGTGCCGGACGGTGTCGTCCGGTCGGCGGTAGGGAGCGGTAACGAGACCGAGGTCGGCCGGATTCCCGGACCGTGCGCCGGTTTTGCCATTGCCGGTACAATATATGTCGATGCCGACCGTGATGGAACGCGCGACGCCACCGAGGAATCGGGCATCGCCGACGTGATCGTCGAGCTGGTCGCAGACGACGGCGCGGTCGCAACCGTTGTGAGCGATGCCGGCGGCGGTTATCTCTTCATCGTACCGGACGGGATCTACACCGTCAGGATCGACCTGGCCGCCTACCCGGACGCTTTCAACGCCGATCTCGCCGCGTCTTTCGACGCAACGAGTCCGACAGCGCTCGAAGTCACGGTCGGGCCTGATGCTTTGGGCAACGATTTCGGCTTTGCGCCGCAAACCGAGGAGATCGTCGTCGAGCTGGAGACCGGGGTCCTGGTGAGCAACGGCGAGTCGGTCAAGTTCTGGAAGAAGCAGCTGCGAACCGCACTCAATGGCGGTAACGGTAACGCTGTCCACGATGCCGCGGCGCTGCTGGCGTTCATCGCGGAGATCGAGACGCTCTTTCTCGAGAGTCCGTACCAGTTCACCGCGGGCAATGAGTTGCAGGAGGCGTACGATGTCCTGAACGACAACTCGAGAGACGATGTGGACGTGTTGTATCGCGAACTTCTGGCGACCGAGTTCAACGAAGTGAGCGGTCGGGGGCTGATCGGCGACGAGGCACTTCAGGAAGTTCTGATTTCCTGGGGTGAG
>JAUVBS010000205.1 GCA_030591105.1 bacterium
GATCCGTGCACGCAAGGCGCCGCTCGATCGGCCCGCGATCCAGCCGGGCAGCGCCACGTTGTCCTCGACGCTCAGATGCGGCAGCAGATGGAAGAACTGAAACACGAGCCCGACCGTATCGCGCCGCAGCTCGGTGCGTGCCGCGTCGTCGAGCCGGGCCAGATCGTGACCGCCCAGTGTGATACTGCCGGTCGTGGGTAACTCGATCCCAGCCGCGAGGTGCAAGAGCGTCGATTTCCCACTGCCGCTACGCCCGACCAGCGCGACACTCGAAGCGGGCGGTAAAGAAAACGTGACCGACTTGAGCACCTCGCGCGAAACGCGGTCATCGGAACGGAACGACTTGCTGACGTCGGTGAATGCGAGGAGTGTTTTAACCATGCCAGTATAATAGCGCCGGTCGAGACGATGGCCTGTTCTAACTCGTTCTAACTCGATTCGGTAGCGACGAGAACCCCCCGGGGGGTCTTTGCGGGCTAGCCACCGCAACTGCGGATTGGCAACCACAGGACAGTCAGTCGATCACGACACCGAGCGCCGCCGCGACAGCCCGACCAGCGAACCAGCGCGCCGCATCCCCCGCCCGACCAACCCCCAGAAATCCTCCGACAACGCGGCGGTCGTCGGCAGCAGCACGCTGGTCAGGAAAGTGGAAACGAACAATCCACCCATGATCACCAGTGCCATGGAGTAATAATACACCCCGCCGAGCGACGGTTTCTGCACCGCAATCGGGACCAGGCCGATCAGCGTGGTGACGGCGGTCATCAGGATCGGGCGCAGCCGTTCACGACCGCCGCGCAGCATCGCCTCGGTGCGGTCGAGACCCTGGCGGCGGTAGTTGTTGATGTGCTCGATCATCACGATCCCGTTGTTCACCACGATGCCGATCAACAGCAACAGACCGATACCGGCCGGTTGGTCGAAGTCGGTTCCGGTCAGATACAGCGTCCAGGTCGCGCCAGCGATGGCGAACGGCAGCGCAACCATCAAGGCGAGTGCCTGCCGGACCGACTCGAACAGTCCCGCCATCACCGCGAACACCAAGAGCAGAGCCAGCAACAAATTCACCAGGACCTCACGCGACTTCTCTTTCTGTCGCTCCTGCCAGGCGCCGAAGGTCCAGGTGTAGCCGATGGGCAGCTCCATACCGTCGAGCGCCGCGGTCACTCGGGGCAGATAGTCCTCGCGCTTGCCTTGCTCGTACCGACCGTGGACCCAGATGCTGGTGCGGCGGTCGTCGCGTTCGATGCGGGTCGGCCCCGGCACCGAGGTGAAGTCCGCCAGCGAAGCGAGCGGCACCTTTTCGCCCTCGTCGGTGTAAATCGGCAGGTTGGCCAGCTGTTCGACGCTCTCTTGTTCACGCTCGTCGAGGGCGAGTCGCATCTCGCGCTCGCCGTCAGCGGTGCGGTAGCGCTGGAGTCGGCGACCACGGTAGGTCAAGCCCACGGCCTGGCCGATCTGGTCCGGCTGAACGCCGTAACGCGTGGCGAGGTCGCGGTCCAGAACGACGTGGAGCTCCTGGGCTGCATCATCGGCCCGCGCGTCGACATCGACCAACCCGTCGATGGCCGCCACCCGCTCGACCGCCTCCTCGGCCAGCTGCGCGAGGACCTCGGAATCTTCACCGACGATCTGGAAAGCGATACGCTTGCCGCCGCCGTGACGCCAGCTCATGCCGGGCTCTTGCACACGCAGCCGCACGCCGGGGATCTCCGGCAGCAGTTCACGCAGGCGGGCACGCACCTGGGCGATGTTCTCCTCGCTGGCGTCGCCCTCGTGTAGATAGACGCGGGTCAGCGACCAGCGATCGCTCCAGAAGCTGTAGATCGAACGCGCCATCAACTCCTCGCGGTACGGCTCGAGCAGATTCTCGACATAGCTGATCGTCTGCTCCTTCTGCTCCAGGGCCACCTCTTCGGTAAAGCGGTAACGGATCTGTACGAACAGCTCGCTATTGGAGCTATCGAAGTTCATGTCGATGCGCTGAAACGGCACCACTGCCGAGGCGATGGCTGCCAGACCGATCAGCGGCGTCAACCACCGATGGCGTAGGTTGAACCGTAGCAATGCGACGTAACGTTCTTCGAGCGACTGCATCAATTTTCCGCGTGGACGCGGCGGCGATTTGATCAACCACGACGTCGCCAGCGGGATCAACGTCTGGCTGATGAAAAGCGAGGCGATCAGCGTGAAGCAGACGGTGATGCCCAGCTCTTTGAGGTAGATGTTCATCTCGCTGGGCTTGTTGAAGATCAGCGGCAAGAAGACGATCACCGACGTGAGCGTCGCCGCGATCACCGCGGTCGAAACCTCGCGGGCGCCCAGTCGGGCGGCGGTCCTGCGATCGGCGCCCAGCTCGCGGTGGCGGAAGATGTTCTCCATCACCACGACCGCGTTGTCCACCAGCATGCCGATGCCGACGATCAGCCCGAGCAGCGTCAGCGTGTTGAGCGAGCGACCCTGGACCCAGATAACGCCGCAGGCGACGATCAACGAGAACGGGATGCAGAGCACCGCGACCAGCGTCGTCGAGACGCGGCGCAAGAACAAGAAAAGCACCAGCGCGGCAAGGATCGAACCGAAGATCCCGGTGAACATCAAATCGCGGAGCGTCTTGCGGATCTCGGCGCCCTGGTCGAACCAGACCAGGAAGTTGACCCCCTCCAGCTCCGGATCGTCGTTCATCGCGGCGATGCGCTGCTGCAACGCCCTACACACCTCGACGGTGTTGGCCTTGGCCTCCTGGTTGACCGTCACGCCGATGGCGAAGTTGCCATCGAGATGGCGGCCGTACTCCAGCGGCGGTTCGCGATAGACGACATCGGCCACGTCGCTCAAGCGCAGACCGTCGGCGCGCAGCGGCAGATCGCGGATCTGTGCGACGTCGGCAAAGGTCCCGACGGTGCGCAGCGTAAAGCGCATCTCGCCGGTGGTGATCTTACCGAGCGATTGGTCGAAATTGCCGGCGCGCAATGCGCGCCACACCGTGCGCACATCGATGTTGTGACGTTCGAGGTCGTCCGTCCGCAGATTGATGCGCACCTCACGCGGGTTGACCCCGTCGAGCCGCACCTGCGCCACCCCCGGTACCCGCTCGAGTGGCCGGACGATCTTACGTTCGAGCAGGTCGTAGCTCTCGCTCAAATTGCGCGGCGAGGCGAGTCGGCCTTCGAGTATCGGCATGTCCGCATCGCGCGAATCCCAGTTGCGGCTCACGGAGATGTCCCCGATGTCGTCGGGCAGCTCGCCCCGCACCCGGTCGATCCGTTCCCACACCTCCACGCGGGCCAGGTGCATATCGCTCGACCAGTCGAACTCCAGACGCATGCGCATCCCCGACTGGTCGCAGCGGGTCCACATGTGTTGCAGGCCCTTGACCGAGCCGAGGACCTCTTCGAGAGGCCGCGCGATCATGCGCTCGACCTGCTCGGGCGAGGCGTTCTCGTAGGCCACGTGGACGAACAGTTCGGGCTCGACGACGTCGGGCAAGAAAGCGAGCGGCAGCTTGACCAGCGCGACCGTACCCAGAACGATCATGCTGACGATGATCATCAGCGTGGTCACGGGGCGCTTGATGGCAAGTTCGGGGAGGGTCAAGGAGAGCCTTTCAGTAGCCACGCGGCGGTTGGCAGCATCCGTTCGGCGGTGCGCCGTCGTTCAACAGCGCTCGGCTGCTCAGCAGCTCGCCGTCGTCACGGTATTAGATCCGGCCTCTGCTGCCGCAGCCACCAGAAACCGCAGATCACCAGAGCGTGGTCGATGGTCCCATCGGTGATCATGGCGCCGATGTCCGCCAGCGCGGTAGAGACCACCTCGAGGTCTTCGCCCGGATCGAGCTGCAACCCGCCCACGGGTTGGCAGTCCTCGATCAGATAAGTGTAACAGCGATTGCTCATGAACGCCGGATTGGGGGTGACGACGCCGAGTCGTTGTGGCTCGCTGCCGGCGTGGCCGGTCTCCTCGCGGACTTCGCGTGCGGAGGCGGCGCCGGGATCTTCGCCGGGATCGACCAGACCGCCCGGGATCTCCAGGGTGAACCCGCGCAGGCCGTGCCGCCACTGACGAACCAACAGGACGCGACCGTCGGCCGTGACTGGAATCACGTTGACCCACTCGGGTGAAACGATGTGAGCGAAAACGCGCTCCTCGCCGGTGCGCGGCGAGACTGCCGTCTCACGGTAGAGCTTGAAGATGCGAGCGTCAGCCACCTCTTCGCGGCTGGTGTAGCGCCACGGCTTCAGTCCCATGTAGCTTCCTTCTGGTGTAGCTTCCTTCCGGGTGATGTGGAAACACCACCGGGTAGTGGTCCGGTCAGCTGTCTGGAGAGTAGTGCGGGGATCGGGTCGGGTCAAAAAGGTAATAGTTGCGCCTTCGCAGTCGTGTCTGCTTTGATCTCGATGAACACGATGCTTCATGACGACAATCAATAGTCGCCAGTGACATCAAAAGAACCCCCCGGGGGGTTCGCACTTGATCTATGCGGCGTATATTGATGATCTCGGCTTTAATCACACCACCGTTCGCCGCCGGACACATTTTCGAGGGCACGCCGCAACGTATTTACATGATATGGTTGGCGAGTTACTGATGAGCGATCTGGAACCGGAAGGGAGCGCGACATGACCAGCCGGAATCGGGGTAGCGTCGTCTGGCTGCTGGTAATTCTACTGCTGGCAACCCTGCCGCTGACGGCGGCCTGCGATCGGACGCCGACGACCGCGGATCAGGATCC
>JAUVBS010000008.1 GCA_030591105.1 bacterium
ACGCGTACTGAGAGCGCAACAGTGGGGCGGTCCGATACCGCTTCGCGGATAAGGTTATGGCGATGGCTGATTTCGGCAGTTTCTGGGAGTCGCTACGTCCACGGCAGTGGACCAAAAACCTCATCCTGTTAGCCGGTGTGATCTTTGCCCAGAAGCTCGGCGATAGCGGTTGTCTGCTCCGCGCGGGCCTCGGCGCGCTGGTTTTCTGTTTCGCCTCGGGCGCCGTCTACTTGTTCAACGATATCGCCGATGTGGAGCTGGATCGTCTACATCCCTACAAACGATTGCGGCCCATCGCGTCGGATCGTCTACCGATCGAAATCGCCGTGCGTGGCGGTATGTTCGTAGTCGTCGGTTGTCTACTGGCGGCGTGGTTGCTGGGTGAGCTCTTCCTCTCCGCTGTACTGTTGTTCTTCGTCTGGAACCTGGTGTATACGCGCGTGCTCAAGCGGATCCGGATCCTCGATGTGGTCGGTATCGGCACGAGCTTCTTGATCCGGGCGGTGGCCGGAGTTCTGGTCCTGTTGCCGCGCTGTCCCGCAGTGACGATTTCGCCGTGGTTGTTGCTGTGTACTTTTTTTCTGTCGCTGTTCCTCGGCTTCTGCAAGCGTCGCGACGAGCTGGTCAAAATGGAGGGTACGTCCCAGAGTACCACTCGCCCGGTACTGAGCACCTATTCCGAACCGATGCTCAACGCTTTGATCGGTAGCTCGTTCGGACTGACGTTGATGACCTATGCGCTCTACACCGTCTGGCCGACGACAGTGGAGCATTTCGGTACCCGCGACCTCGTGTTCACGCTGCCGTTCGTACTGCTGGGCATGGCGCGCTACCTCTACCTTGTCTTTCGCGAGAGCCGTGGTGGCCGACCGCATGAGATCCTGCTGAACGATCTCTATTTGCAAGTGATGGTGATCGGCTGGATTGCTACAGCGGTATTCATCATCGGAACCGGGCAGGTGTCGGTGTGAAGTCACGGGTGGCGATCGTTGGCACGCGGCCGGAGAGTGTTCAGCAGGACTACCAACGGCTACTGGCGCTCTTGGGTCGCGACGTACCGCCGCCGTCGCAGCAGGAGCTCTTGCTCGTACTGGACTGCCCCGCCGGACGTTTCGTGCCGGGTGCGAGCAGCCCGCCCTGGCAACTCGAAGGCGCGGTGGCTGCCCTGTGTGTGGGCGGCCGTTCGGCCACAGATCTCATTCCGGTGGCTGCGGGCGAGGGGGATGCCCGCGCTGCGCGTCGCCACTGCCGGTACGATCCGGTCCTGGCGGCGTGGGATCTTGAGCTGCGCGTCGTCGCGAACGAATCTTACGAACTGTTCCGTCCCCGCGCGCGCCTGCGGCGTCTGACGCGGTTTTTTCCCGACGGCATTCCGGTACCGCGCTTGCTGATCGGTCGCGACGCTCTGTTGTTACCGACGATACGCGGTGATAGACACGCGCCGGCCGGCGGGTCAGTAGCGGTCGCGCCGGCGGCGGTTCTACACCGCCAGCCACCGATGGCGTGGCGTAGTGAATCCGAGGTGCGGGCCGACCTGCTCGCACTCCGCCGCGAACTGCACCCTCGGTTGCTGGCGATACTCGACATGACGGTCGTTGGTTTTGGTACCCGGTTGGGGTCACTCCAGCCCGTGAGCGGCCACGTTTTGCTGGCGAGCACAGATCTGGTGGCCCTCGACGCGGTGGCGGTGCGCATGATGGGATACGATCCGCTCGGCGTCGATTATTTGCGGCTGTGCCACGAACGCTCGCTCGGTATGGCTGCTACCGGGGGAATCGAGCTCCTCGGACAGCCGGAGTCTCTTCACGACGGACTGAAGTTCAATGACCCGACCGCGGTTCGAGCCGGTCAGGTTGCCGATCTGGGCCGGCAGTTGCCAGCACTGCTGCAGACGTTTCCCGGAACACGGAGGATCGGTCGCGCGCGCCGGATCACTGCGGATTGGCTGTGGCGGCATCTGGTTGGTCGACGGCAGTGGCGCCGTTTTGCCGCCTCACCGTGGGGACGTCTGTTCGCCGCGTACGGTGACCGGATTCTGACCGAGGAGTCGGCATGAACCGCGAGGGATTCCACAAGGGACGGCGACCACTAGAGCGCGTCGTCGCCTTGCGGGCGCCGGCCAAGGTGAATCTGCACCTCGAAGTGCTCAAGCGCCGGCCGGACGGCTACCACGACCTGGAAACGATTCTGCAGACCATCGAGCTGTTCGACACGCTGCGGGTGACGCTGCACGAAGTCTACGCTGGTGGCGAGCCCGATATCTCGATTCGGGTCAGACCGCACGGCGCCGCGCCTGCCGACGAGGCGAATCTCTGCTGGCAGGCGGCCCGCCTTTTTTGCCGCCGGCTGCGGCTCAGTGGGCGGCTGGAGATCGATCTCGAGAAAGAGATTCCCTCGGGAGCGGGACTGGGCGGCGGATCGAGCGACGCGGCCGCCGTCCTGATCGCCTGTGATCGCCTGTTTGACAGCGGGCTCGAGCTGACCCGTTTAGAGCAACTGGCCACCGAACTTGGCTCCGATGTGTCGTTTTTCGTGCGCGGGGGGACTGCGATCGGCCACGGAACCGGTTCTCGGTTGATTCAGTTGCCAAGGGTCCGAAGCGGCCAATTCCTTGTCTTGAAACCAGATTTTGACCTTTCCACTTCAGCGGTTTATGGACAACTCAAAATGGGATTGACAGTACGTCGCCCTGCCGCTAACATCCAGAGTATCAAGCCATTAATAGCTAGGTTCCCGACAACGGCTTGGTTTGGGTACAATCGCCTCGAGGAGGTCGTGCTTCCCTCGCGTCCGGAGTTACAGCGGGCGCTGCGGCAGTTGAGAGAGATTGCGCCGGTGGCCATGCTCTCGGGCAGCGGTTCTGCTGTGTTTGCCGTGTTCACGAAGAATCGTTCGCTACCATTCGTCGTGAAGGAGTTAGCGCGGAGGTTTACGTTTGTACGCAACGTCGGGCCGTATCCGGCCGGCGTGGAGATCACAGAGGACCGGACGCGTACGCCGACGGAACGCGACCGCCGGTTTCCATAGGGGGGAAGGTTCAATCTTGGAGATCTCCGAAATAAAGATCACCTTGCGCGATGACAACAAACTGAAGGGGTTCGCGAGCATCACCCTCGATAACTGCTTTGTGGTTCGCGGGCTCAAGATCATAGAGGGTGCCTCGGGTCTGTTCATCGCCATGCCGAGCCGTAAGCGCCGCGATGGGACGTTCCAGGACATTGCCCATCCCATCAACATGTCGACGCGGGAATGGCTGGAAAACAGCGTCATCGCTGCCTACAAACAGGAACTCCAAAGAGTGGAGAGTGACGAAATCCCCCCTCCAATGACCCGGGACTCGACCGATGAGGACCCGGGGTCTGTGATGGAGGAGAGCTTCTAGAGTTCGCTGGGGCGTCGTCAAGTGGTAAGACACAAGGTTTTGGTCCTTGCATTCGCAGGTTCGAATCCTGCCGCCCCAGCCAGTATTATCGCCCCGGGGCCCATGGTGGTGTACCTCTATCCGTTGTGCAAACCCAAGACAATTCTGTCAGGTACAAGCCTGCGATTCTGCGTTAATGTCCTGTCCCGGGTTAGGACACCAAGCTGTTCTTGAACAATCCGGACTAGGTAGCCGACCGGAGGAAGCCTTCTGATGTACAACGAGCTGGTCATAATAAGTGGTAGCGCGCATCCGGAAATGGCACGCAAGATCGGACAGTGCCTCGATGTGCCGCTGCTCGGCGTCGAGGCGAGCCGGTTCTCCGACGGCGAGATCCAGATCAAGATCCTGGAGAACATCCGCGGCACCGATGTTTTCATAATCCAGCCGACGATGCCGCCGGCGGAAAACATTCTCGAGCTGTTGCTGATACTCGATGCGGTGCGGCGAGCCTCGTGCCGGCGTGTCACGGCGGTGGTTCCGTACTTCGGCTACGCCCGGCAAGATCGCAAGGATCAACCCCGGGTCCCCATCGGCGCGCGGTTGATGGCCGATCTGATCACCAAGGCGGGAGCCGAACGCGTTGTGACCATCGACCTGCACGCACCTCAGATCCAGGGCTTTTTCGACATCCCGCTCGACCACCTCTATTCGGCGCCGGTGTTGCTGAAGCATTTCGCCGGCTGGTCGCGGGAGAATCTGGCGGTGGTTGCCCCGGATGTGGGCAGTATCAAGATGGCGCGGGCTTTCGCCAAGCGTTTGGACGCCAGCCTGGCGATCATAGACAAGCGGAGACCCCGGCCCAACGAGGCCGTCGTGATGAATTTCATCGGTAAAGTCAAAGGTCAGGATGTCATCATCTTCGACGATATGATCGACACTGCCGGTACGCTCACCGACGCGGCGGCCGTCTGCATCGAACAGGGTGCCCGATCGGTCACCGCTTCTTGCACACATCCGATATTGTCGGGCAATGCGCTCGAGCGGCTCAACGCCTCGCCGCTCAAGGAAGTGGTGGTCAGCAACACCATTCCCTTCGATCGCTTCGACGAATGCCCGCTGATCAAAGTGCTGGATATGGCACCGTTGCTGGCCGAGGCCATAGAGCGGATCCACCTCGAAAAGACGGTCAGCGCACTATTCGTCTAGACTGGCCAACTTGACAGAGAACCGGGGACGTGTTTTCTTAACCGCCCTTTTCCATGGCTGCAACCGCGTGGGTCGATATGTAAAGACCGACCGGCGGCTGCTGCCGGTTCGCGAGGAGCGGACCTAGCTCGACCGAACACCTTGCCGTCCATTGCGGCGAGCTTCGGAGGCCGGGTTTCGCCAAGCCGGGAGGCTTCGGTATGGGTCTCGTAAAACTGACAATCAATCCCCGCAGCACAACTGGGAAGAATGCCAACCGCCGGCTGCGAGCGTCGGGGCATATTCCGGCCGTACTCTATGGCGACGGTAAGGAAACGGCCATGATGATGATCGACTCCGATGAGTTCAGCAAAATCATGGCCAACCAGAGCCGCCACAGCGTGATCTTCGTGCTGAGCCAGGAGGGGACCAAAGAGCAACCTATCGCTCTGATGCGTGAAATGCAGACAAATCCCGTAACTGACGAGATCCTGCACGTGGATCTGATGGAGATCCCACGGGGTAAACCGATCTCCGTCAACATCGGTATCCGCGTCGAAGGAGAGTCGGCCGCGGTCAAGCGGGGTGACGGCTCGCTATCTCAGATCATGGACTCCATCGAGTTGATGTGCTTACCCCACGAGTTGCCCGAGTATGTGACCTTGGATATCACGGGCCTCGAGGTCAACGACAAGGTCTACGTCAAGGACCTCCAGGTTTCGATCGGCGATGTCGTCAGCGACTCCGATTCGTTGGTGTTGATGGTCAAGCCACCGGTGATCTTCGTCGAAGAGGTCGAAGAGGTCGCCGAGGGCGAAGAGGGCGAAGCCGAAGGCGCCGAGGGCGAAGAGGGCGAAACCGAAGGTGCCGAGGGCGAAGGCGATAAGGCCGAAGGCAAAGAGGCTGCCGACGCAACCAAGGGCAAAGGCAAAGGCAAAGGCAAAGGCAAAGACAAGGACTAAGAGCGGGGCGACAGTTAACCGCGTTCGGTTACCGGTGATATAGTCCGCCGGTATCACGTTGCGAAGACGGGGCGAGTCGCGAGGCTCGCCCCGTTGCACGTCACCGGAGTGATCACCGGCGGTAGGCGGGGGAGGCTATCGTGCAACTCGTAGTTGGCCTGGGTAATCCCGGCCCGCGGTACGCCGCAACGCGGCACAATCTCGGCTTCGGTGTCGTCGACGCGCTGGCGACGCGCTGGGGGGCGGTATTCCGGACCGAGCCGCACTACCTGGCGGCGACGGCCGCCGGACCGGCCGGCCCGGTGACGTTGCTCAAGCCCCTGACCTATATGAACCGCAGCGGTGAAGCGGTGGTCGCTTGGGCCGATGGTCGGGGGGTAGCTGTCAGCGGTCTACCGCCAGCCACGGCTACCGATGAAGCTGAGCCGCCGATTGTCCCCGTGGTGGTGTGTGACGACCTGGCGTTGCCGCTCGGTTCGCTGCGTATTCGGGCCCAGGGCAGCGCTGGCGGTCAGAAAGGGCTCGCTTCGGTCATCGCGGCCGTCGGGGGGGACTGTTTGCCCCGGGTGCGGCTCGGAATTGCCGGTTGTGATCAGATCGTAGCTCCCGAGCAGTGGTCCGATTACGTTCTGGCGCCGTTTACGGAGGACGAGCAGAGTACCGTGGCCGACTTGATCTCGCGGGCGGCGGCAGCCGTAGTTCTGCTTCTGGCCGAGGGACCGGGTGTGGCTGCAGAGACCTACAACCGCACCATTCGTTCCTTGCTGAAAAGCGATCAAAGCGATATATTGCCGCCTTGATTCGGAAATCGGCCGGCCCAGTCCGCTCCCTGCGGCAGAAGCCAGCCACTATACCAGCGATAACAGCTGGCAAGTCACGTCCCTACCTGGGCCGTCGCAGACGCTCCGCATGCCGGCAGCGATCAGCGCTAAAGGATCCAGGTCATTCCGTCCGAGGGGAGGTGTTACCAGTGCAGAAATACGAGTGCATATTCATCTTGCGCGCCGACCGTCCAGAGTCGGAGATGCAGGTGCGTGTCGACCGCATCGCCAACATCCTGACCGAGCATGAAGGTGAGATTACCCTCCAAGACCGGTGGGGTGTACGGCGTCTGGCCTATGAGATCGACGACGAAACCAAGGGCGACTACATGTTGATGCGCTTCCGCGGCCGAGGTACCGCCGTGGCTGAGATTGATCGAGCGTTACGCCTGGATGATCAGGTGTTACGCCACCTCGTCGTAGTCGACGAAAATTGGGAAGAACGCAACCGCGCCGCCATGGCCAAACGTCGGCAGGCGAGAACCGGCGCCGAAAGTCGGGACCGGTAAAGTCGGCCGACACAGCGGCAAATCGGCGTGATGCTGTCCGCCGTGCACGAGAAGGAGGCCACGATGGCCAGGAAAAATCTGCGCATCAAGAAGAAGAAAAAGAAGAGAAGGCAAGGAAAGCAGAAGGCTTGCTACTTCAGCAAGATGGGCTACGTCTGTATCGATTACAAGGACGACGAGTTTCTACGGCGATTTGTAACCGAGCGTGGCAAGATTGCGCCGCGTCGTAATACGGGGACGACGGCGAGGTATCAGCGGTTGCTTTCGATAGCCATCAAACGGGCCCGACACCTGGCGTTGCTGCCATATGTGCGGGAGTACTATCGCTAGCAGGGGAGCGAGCGGTGCCGGCGGTCCGGACCAATAACGCTCTGCCTGCCGTGGCAGCGGTGACGACCGGTGTGACCACCTGGCTGGCGACGGCCGGAACCGGCCACGCTGCCTGGGCCGGCATAGCGCAGTTACTGCTGCTGCCGGCGCCGTGGGTGTTACCGGTTTTGTGGGGCCTGGCGCTGCTGTTGCCGGCCGCGCCTGGTGCTGCTGCGGCCGCGGCATTGATCTGGTTGGTGGTAGCGCTGGTCGCCGCACCGACGATGATCGTCGCCTCGCTGGCCGGTTATGTTCTCGCCGGGCTGGCTGCCGGCTGGGCTATCGGCCGGTACTGGCGCTGGGACGGTGCACTCGGAGCGGTGATGCTGGTTCTGGCCCCGGCGCTGATCTGGGCCGTGCACACCGTCGGTGTTGCCGAGACCCTCGCCGTCGCCGGCGAGCAGATGTCCGAGGCGCTCGAGGGGAGTCTGCCGGCCGAAACCGACGAGGCAACGCGCATCGCCACCCGGGCGCAGCTGGAGCATCAGGTCGAGATGACTCTACAGGCTGCCGCGGCGATCTGGCCGGCGACCATGGTACTGGGTCTGTTCGGCCATGCAGCCTCGGTGCTGGCTCTGATCACCGGGTTGATGAGGTGGTTGCGGACCGGGTTTAGTTGTCGTCCGTTGACGCCTTTTTTACGCTGGCGGGTACCGTTCTACTGGATATGGATCTTGGCGGTGGGGCTGGCGCTGGTGGTCACCAGGAGCGGGGAACTTCCCAAAGTAGGCCTGAATGTGGTCCTGGCGGCGGGGTTCGTCCTGGCGATGCAAGGGTTGGCGGTCCTCGCCGTTCTGATCAACGGGATCGGAGGGCCGGCTGTGCGGCTGGCTTTTTGGGTCATTGCCAGCCTCTTTTTCGCCCCGATAATCCTGCCCGGCGGGGTCGTATTGGGAATCGTGGATCAATGGCTGGACCTGCGTCGGCTGGACACGCCGCCGACGGCGTGAATCGACAGTACGGGTCAGAGGTGTTCCGCACCGACCCGGCTGCAAAGGTGGTAAAGATATGGACGTGATTCTCACCAAGAGTGTCGAGAGCTTGGGGCAGATGGGGGAAGTGATCTCCGTCGCCCCCGGCTTTGCACGCAATTACCTTATTCCTCAGCGGCTGGCGGTGATGGCCACTGAAGGTCAGAAAAAATTGGTCGCCGAGCAGGTCGTACTCGCCCAGAAGCGTGAGCTGCTGCGCAAATCTGTTGCCGAGCAGCTGGCGAGCCAATACGCCGCCAAGGAACTCTCCTGTACGATCAACGTTCAGGCAGACGACGACGACCAGCTGTTTGGCTCGGTCACAGCGCGCGACATCGCCACCGCGCTGGCGCAGCAGGATCTGACGATCGAGCACCATCAGATCGAGCTCGACGAGCCGATCAAGCAACTCGGCGTCTATACCGTGGCGTTGAAACTGCATTCCGACGTGGAAGTGGCGGCGAAGGTCTGGGTCGTGAAGGCCTAGGCGGCAGCGCGGAGACTGGAAGGCACATGGCGAGTTCGGCGTACAGCGTGACCGGGTCGGCAACCTGTGTCGTCATGGCCGGTGGACGAGGCACCCGGTTCTGGCCGGTGAGTCGGACCGCTCTGCCGAAGCAGCTGTTGACACTCGCCGGCGACCGTAGCTTGTTGCGTCAGACGGTCGATCGGGTTCTACCACTGGTCGGCGCCGAACGTATCTTGGTGATCACAAGCGGTGATCTAGCCGCGGCCTGCCGGCAGGAGTTGCCGGAGTTGCCGGAGCAGCAAATCGTCGCGGAGCCAGTCGGCCGCAATACCGCTCCCTGTGCCGTGCTTGGCGTCGGTCTGGCGCGGCGGATCGCCGGCGACGGGCCGGTGGCACTGTTGCCTGCCGACCATCACATCCCCGACAACGACCTCTTTTGTGAACAACTCGCACGGGCGTTCGACCACGCGGCGCGAACCGGCGAGGCCGTGACCTTCGGTATTCCGCCGACGCGGCCGGAGACCGGCTACGGTTATCTCGAGGTCGATGGCGACACCGCTGGCGAGTTCTTGCCTGGAGTCGCCTTCGTGGAGAAGCCCGACCGGGAGCACGCCGAACGCTACCTGCGCGACGGACGTCACCTGTGGAATAGCGGGATATTTGTCTGGGACGCGGCTGCATTCAACGCCGCTACTGTGCGACACATTCCTGAAATCGACCGCCGGCTCGCACCGGCGATCGCCGCTCACGGTACACCAGGCTTTGTCGCCAGCCTTGCCGCGGCGTATGCGGACTGTCCCAGTGAGTCGATCGATTGCGGCATCATGGAGCAGCTCGCGCAATTCACGGTACTGAGGGCTCGCTTTCGCTGGTCGGACCTCGGCGGCTGGGAGGCGTGGGGCGAACTGGCTGGTACGCTCGCCGACGGCAACCGAGGCCGCACCGAGCTCGTAGCGGTCGATAGCAGCGGTAACGTGATCCATGCTCCTGAGCAACTGGTAGCCCTGATCGGCGTCGACGACTTGATCGTCGTCTCGACGCCCGACGCATTGCTGATCTGCCGGCGCGACGAGGCTCCGCGTATCCGTCAGGTGATCTCGCGGTTGGAAACCGACGGCCGCGACGACCTGCTGTGATCGGTCGCACTGTCGGCGTGTTGGGTGCGGGCCGGTCCCTGCCGGCGACGGTTACCCATCGCCCACCAACAGGAGGAAGAATTCGGATGATCAACAGCCGTCAACTGATTTTGCTCTTGCTCTGCGTGACAGCGGGACTGGCTCTGGTTTCTTGCCAAGCACAAGATCGTGAGCGCTCGAATCCGGCTTTCGACCGGCACCGACTATTCGGTGACGGTATCCCGGACAATTCGCCCGTGATTTGCCGGGTCGGTGATCTGGCGATAACTGAGCGGGACCTCGAGCTACGCCTCGAGGAGATGCGCGAGAGCGAGCAAGTCCGCTACGACAACCCTGATGGTCGGCGGTTGCTGCTCAAGAAGATGGTCGAAGAGACTCTGTTGGCGCACGCCGGATACGAACATGAGCTGTACAACGACGCCGAGGTGACGCGGAAGTTGATTGCCAACCGACGAATCCTCATGGCCGACGCGATGCTGCATATCGGTCTGCTGAAGGATCGCGAACCGAGTCTCGACGAGATCCGGGAGTATTACCTCGCGCACCGCGAGCAGTACATCAATCAGGGAATCATGCAGGCGAGACACATCGCGTGTGCCACCGAAGATGATGCTGACCGAGCGTACGAGCGCCTGATCCACGGCGAGGGCCGCCAAGCGCTGTTCCCCTACGTCGCCGGTGATTTGTCCATCAATGAGAAGACGCGCAGGACCGGCGGCGACCTCGGCTGGTTCAACAAGGGTGGGTTCATCCCGATGATCCCGGAGAGTAAAGTGTTCATCGCTGCGATCTGGGACTTCGATATCGGCCTCCAGCCACCGATTGAAGTGAACGGCCGCTGGCACGTTGTCGAGGTGCTGCGACGCGATTACGCACGCCCGATGACCCTCGATGAAGCCGAGTTCCGCGTGAAGCAGGAGATGATGCCGTTGTTCCAGGACCAGATCATAAAAGCCTTCTTAGCGGAGCAATCGGGGACGGTCGGAGTCACCTACTTCGGCAATTACCGACCAGGCGAGGGCAAGAGCGATCGCGAGCTGTTCGAGCGCGCTTTTCACGCCCAGGATCCGTCTCGCAAACAGGCTCTTTACGAACTGCTCATAGAAGACTATCCCGAGAGCGAACTGGTGGACGACTCTCTGTTCATGCTCGGCGATTTGGCCCGCGAAGGTTTGCAGGATATCCGGCTGGCTGATAATTATTTCAGACGTTTACTCAAGGAGTTCCCGGATAGCGAATATGCCGACGATACACGTTACATCCTCGATAACCTTCACAATCCTCGTCTGCGGACACCCACCGGTGGCGAGGAGTTGCAACGCTAGATCTGAGGCCGAGCCAGATTCGTCCTGCCGGCCTGACGGGAAGCGTTGACACCCTGTTGCGCTCTGCCTAGACTGGACGCGCCCGGCTGGACCGGGCGCACCTCCATAGCCCGGATTATTTGCGAATAATCCGCACACGAACGTCCCTTACCTGAGGATGTGCCAGCCATGAATGCGCCAAGATCAACGACAGCTTTATTGACGTTCGCGGTTATCGCTGCGGTGGCGGTGGCTCTCGTGGCCCCTTCCGGAATCTGCCAGCCTCCCGCCGAGCCGGCCGAGCCGGCGGAACCGGCCGCGCCGGCCGCGCCGGTTGCACCTCCGGCTGAACCGGCCGAACCGGTTGCACCTCCGGCCGAACCGGCCGCGCCAGCTGCGCCGCAGAGCGGCCTCGCCGTCGCTGAAATCATATTCGCGTCCGGCATCGACCGCGCCAACCGCGCCGTGATCGACCCGGCCAGCGAATTCGACGCCGATGTGCAGCAAGTGGTTTGTTACACGCGTATCACCGGCGCACAGGAGTCGACCGTGGTGACCCACGCCTGGTATTTCGAGGGCAAGACCAAAGCGAAAGTAGAACTCGCGGTAGGATCGGCCAGCTGGCGGACCTATTCCACGAAACAGATTCAGCCCACTTGGACCGGCCAATGGGAGGTCAAGGTCCTCGACGAGAGTGGCGCCGTACTTGCATCGGCGAGTTTTACGGTCCAATGACCTGCGGACGGTGAAGTCATGATACAGGTTTCGGTGGGTGGGATGATTCTCGACGAGAATACCCGTGGACCGGTGCTACTGCTCCACGTGCCACCGCTGGATCGTTACTTGCCGATCTGGATCGGCCCGAGCGAAGCTGCGAGCATCGGTCTCGCGTTGCAGAAAGAGCGCTTCGAGCGGCCGTTGACCCACGATCTGTTGGTGATGGTGATCGACGGTCTCGAAGGCGAAGTGAGCCGGGTGGTAGTTACCGACCAACGTGAAGGTACCTACTATGCGAAGATTTTTATCGAGCGTGACCGCCAGGTCATCGGCATCGATGCGCGGCCGAGTGATGCGATCGCGGTGGCGGTACGTACCGCCACCCCGATCTATGTGACCGAGGAAGTTCTAGCCAAGGTTGACGACAGCTTACTCGCTCTGGACGAAGAAGCGACACGAGCCATGCGCGAACATTTCCGGCGGCGGCAAGAGCCCCGACACCCGCCCGACGACACCGATGATGAGGCGGGCGCGGACGATCACGATACACCCGGTCCCGCAGGTACGGAGAACGAATGAGAAGAGCCGAGATGAATCGCCGCACACGGTCGGGCCGGCGACCGGCGCAGCAACTGGCCGGCGTCTGCGCAATCTGTCTGGTCGCCGTCATGGCCGGAGGGCTCGCTGGTTGTAGTACCACCGGTGGCGGGGCCGAGACGACGGCCACGACCCTCGGCGCGGAGCAGAGGGTGGAGGCGGATCGGCTGTTCGACGAGCTGCGACGGCAGTACTCCCTGCACGAGGACCATCGGTCGCTCGAGCTGGCGAATGAACTGTTGAACGGCTACCCGGCCTATGACCGTAACGACGCGGCGCTCCAGATGGCGATCGGTTCCGCCCAGCGGCTCGGTTCGTTCGACCGGGCGCTGCGTCTGGTCGACCTGTTCACGAGAGAATTCAGTGACAGCCCGCTGGTCGTCGAGGTCAGGCAAGAGGGGGTTGCTCTCGCCATTGCCGCGGGCGATACCGCCGACGCGGTCCAACGGCTGGTATCGCTTTATGACTACAGCGATGACACCGCGATACGCGCCCAGGTAGGTGGCGAACTCGACGGCTTGGTGCCGTCGATCGACACGGATATGCGGCAAGACCTGTTCGCCGCGAACCCGCGGAGCGAACTGTGGACTTACCTGGGCTATCATTATGTAGCCGCTGCTTTGGCAACCGGCCGTCCCACCGAGGCGGAAACGGCCGTAGCGACCATGCGCAGCAGTGGCGTTGATGACCCCTGGCTGGATGCGGCGACGGAGTTGCTTGTCGCCGGGAAGCCGCCACCCGGTTATCTGGTGATCGGCGAGCCGACTGTGGCGGCTGACTTACTCGGTGTGCTCTGCCCGACTACCGGACGCTTTGCTCTGCTCGGCAACGCTTTTTACGATGGAGCACAGCTCGCAACCGAGCGTGTGAATGGCAAATATGGCACGCAATTCCGCCTGCAGGTGGAAGACACCGGTGCCGATCCGGTGGTCGCGGCGTTGGCCGCCCGGCATCTGTGCGAAGCGGCCGGCTGTATCGCTCTGATCGGCGCCCTGATGAGTGCCCCCACGGCGTCGGTGGCGGTGGTTGCCGAAGCGTGCGGTGTTCCCCTCATCTCGCCGACGGCGACCAACGATCGGATCTGGGAACTCGGGGCCGGTATCTTCCAGACCAATCAGACCGAGGTGTTCGAGGCGCGGTTGCTGGCGCAGCTCACTTGTGCGGTCCTGCTCAAACGAAAGTTCGTGGTGATCTACCCGCGCACCGCCGAGGGCGAACGCAAACTCGCAGTTTTCACGGCCGCGGTACAGGAGCTCGGGGGTGAGGTCATCGCCGCCGTCGCCTTCTCACCCGAGACCACCGATTTCAGCGAGCAGATCGAGACGCTCAAGCGGGCGCAACCGGAGGTGGTCTACGTACCGGCCTCGGTGGACCAGATGATTCTGCTCGGCCCGCAGCTCGATTTCTACCGCGCCGGCGCGCTGATCATCGGTCCGAGCGCCTGGAACGCGCCGAAGTTGGTAGAACAGACCGGCGCCGTCATGGAAGGGGCCGTGTTCCCCAGCGACCAGGCGTTCTTTCCGACGGAGTGGACCACGGATTTCAACGATCACTGGCAGCAGGCGCAGTACCCCGCCGAGGCGGCGCCGCTGGCATTGCGCGCTTATCAAGCGACGCGGTTCGTACTCGACACGATCGTACAGCACGGAGTGACGGGGCGTCGCCAGTTGGCCGACGCGCTGCGGGTGCGGTTTTCCAGTCGGGAGATCGAGACCGAAGGACCGGAGTCTCTCGGCCGCACGGCGCGGATCATCCACGCCGGTGAGGTCGTGCCGTTCCCTGCCTACCTCTATACCGAAGCGTGGCAGTACACCGAAGCGGCCGCCGACACGTTACCGCGACCGGACACGGACGAGTCGGCCGGTGCCGACGAGCTGGACGGTGACCACGAGTCGAGGCGTTAGAATTCGTCAGCGATCATCGGCGGGGCGGGTTGTAACTGCCGGTCTGGTGGCCGCGTAGGGGCTCTTGAAACGCCAGCTCATCTCGATCCAGCGTCCGACGGCCGGGACAGCTTTGCGACTCCATTCGAATTCCCACTGCACCATCGCCGCGAGGACCGCTTCGGTGAACGGCGGTCCCCCTTCCGATGCGGTGATCATCGAAGCGGTGACCTGGCCGTTGGCATCGACGAAGATCGCCACATCGACCCGCACGATCGGCAGACGCTGTTCCCGTGTGGAGGCGGTCAGCGGATAGAGCGGCCGCACCATCTTCAATATGATGAAGTCGGGGTTACTCTGTTGCGGCAGGGTCAATTCGGCCTGCGCGACGCCGGTGTCAGCGGTCTCGATATCGGTGGTCTCGACCGGTACCGATTCGGCGGGCTGCTCGAGCTGTGGCGGGACGAACTCAACCGGGTTTGCGGTCGGGTCGATCGGCTCGACATCCACCACCGATGGCGGTGGCTGGCGGAACGCCGCCGGTAGTTGAGAGATGGCGTTGCTACCGTCGTCGATCGAGATATCCTGCATGATTTCCAGCGGACCCTCGGTACCGTAGATCTCGAAGCGGCGTTTCACCTCGTCCCGGCTCGGCCCGAACAGGGCGACAACGATCAACACGAGCAGCGCGATGGCGCCGGCAGACAGAAAGCGCATCGTCCGCTTGTTCTTGAACGCCTCCTCGGTGGCGGAGTAGAACGGGCTGTCCCGGTGCACGTGTTTGCGTGGCCCGGTGGAGTCGTCGGCCGGCGCCACGGCCTGGTCCGGGCGGCGGTCACCGGACCGCACTCGGCGACGATTATGCTCGCGAGCGGACGCCATGGTTCTACGCGTGACCTTTCCATCGGGGAGATTCCGGGGCCGGAATCAGCGGTTTTCTCGTAACAGTCGGTACGAGAAGGTACCGTCACTGTTGCGCCCGAGTGCCCACAATTGCCAGTTCGGGCCGGCATGCACTTCGAGTGTGTGCCGTGGGCCCGCGGCCGGCAAACCAGGCGTCTTGGTGTAAGATACGGTATCCGAGACGGTTTCGGTACCGCTCCTGTCTGGAGCGGACCCGGCTGTGCGGCGCAGCGGTTGCCAGAAGAGGTTGCCGTCGAGCATGGCCCACTCCACGCGCTCTAGCGGCAATATATCTGGTCCAGCCGTGGCGATCACCTCGGCGAGCTCCACGCTCTCGGTGAGCTGCGCCCCGCCTTCGAGTAGGGCCGCGATGCCGAGGACCACTGCCCGCGCCTGCGCTTCTTGCCACGCCGGGGTGTTGGCCAGCTCCTCAGCCGACTCGGTGATCGGCAGCGGTAGATTGACCTGAAGTGCGGGGCAAGCGGTATGACGGAGCAAGTACGCCCAACTCGGTTCGCTGATGGCGCTGGTCCCCGGTGCGAGCAGTGGCTGCATCGCTGCGACGGTCGAGGCTGCCCATGCCGCACCGTCATCGCTCCCGTGATGGTGGCGAACCACCATCGGAGCGGTCGGATCGACGCTGCGTTGGATCGTCAAGAAGAGGTCTGCGCCACGCCGATTAGCGAGCAAGATCTTCTGCTCCGGGGGTACCCAGGTTTCGTTGCGCCGCGTCAACACGGTCTCGGCGCCGAGCCCCGTCAGCAGGTGAGCGCAGCGCACCGCGACCTGGAGATTCAGGTCGGCGCCGCGGCTGCCGAGAGGCGCGATACCATCGACACTGCTGCCCCCGCCGGTCGGGTCCAGAACGATCACCTTGCCGATCACCGCCGGTAATAGTGGCTCCCAAGCGAACGAGTCTGGCCGGGCGGTACCGGCCTCGTGCCAGGGTGTATGGTGTGCGGCATCGACGACGATCGGCAACGCTCCGTTGGCCTCGAACCAGAACGGCTGGCCCGGTACGACGGCGACGACCGGCGCCGTAGGGTCGCGCAGGTCGGCGATGCTGGCACCGGCCGCCGTCGGCAACAGACGTGCGCGCCACGCGCCGCCCGGCACCACGTCGTCGGGCCACCACCGACGTGCGCAGTTCAGATTGGCCAACCGCCACGGCGCTGCGAGGGTGCGCCAGGTCGGTTCGGCTTGCGGAGGGGTCGTCGCTAGCGAGTCGCCGGATATTGCAGCGTCGAACCAGAGCCGGTAGCTGTTTGCCCCATCGGGTGGCGGCAAGGCCACCGCTCGGTGCAAGTGCCAGCCGCGCCGACCCGGAAATTCCGGCAGCCGCAGACCCGGTGGCGGTAGATCGGGCAGTGGTTCGGTGGTCTGTGTCGGGACCAGCCGTAACCTGTGTAGCGCCGTCAGAGGCTGCGGACTCACCCAACGAATCAGCACGCGTCTGGCATCTCGGTCGTCGTGGTTCTCGGATTCGTACACCAGATCGAACTGCCACGGCTGCGCG